>CAZZZG010000002.1:0-125304 GCA_964658525.1 uncultured Edaphobacter sp. | reverse complement strand
GCCACCACCAACGCCAGCACACCTGCCCGAATCCTGTGGTTCGTCATCGCGCCAGTCTACCTCCCCAGATCGAAGATCTAACCCGAAAGGGAATCAGACAAGAAAATGGCAGCCAAAACTTTCACGGCCCGCCGCGCGCGGAGCAGTCTCCTCGTGACGTGTATACCGGCTTTGCCGCAGGCCTCCCGATGGTCGGCGGAAAGATCTTCGATCGCGACCAACGGGAGCACCAACCGAAGGTGTATTCAAGTCACGAAGTGACCGCCGCCCGCGCAGGGCACGTCAAACAGCTACGCGACGAGCCGGCCCCTCCACCCCAGCAGATTTTTTTCCTGCCGCACGCACAACCGGCAACTCCACCGCCACCGCCGCACCATGCGGATGCAGGTTGAACGCGCTGATCTCTCCCCCATGCTCCTGCACAATCGAATAACAAAGACTCAAACCCATCCCCACGCTATCGCCGGACTCCTGCAGCGTATGAAACGGATCGAACATCCTCCCCGGCTCACGAAAACCCGGCCCCGTATCGCTCACGATCAAGTGAACCCTCCGCCCGTCCCGACCCAATACGTCATCCGCCCCGCTCCCCAAACTACTCAGCGACATCCGGATCACCATCTTCTCCGCAGTCTCCACCCCGCGCACTCCAGTCAACGCCTGTGCGGCATTATTCAGCAGATGCTCCAGCAACTGCCGCAGCCTATGCCTGCTCCCACTCACACCGGGAACCTCGCCGTCGGCTTGCACCACCAGCCGAATCCCTCGACTCTCCAGCTTGTCCCCACACTCCGCAGCCAGCTGACGAACCATCCCCATCAAATCGACAGTCCCATCGCCCTGTCCTCCGGGTCTCCGAAACTCCAGCAAAGTCTCGACCGTCTGCCGCATCCGCAGCGCCTCCCGCACAATAATCTCCGCATCCGCCTTCACCCGCGGCTCACTAGTCGAGCCCGCAATCAGCTCCGCAAATCCGAGCACCGCCGTCAGCGGATTACTCAACGCATGCGCCATCCCGCCAGCCAGCATCCCCAACCCCGCCAGCCTCTCAGCCCGCATTAGCCGCTCAGCCAAAGCTGCATTTTCCATTGCTCGCGCTACCTTCACCCCCAATGCCTCCAGCGGCCACAGAACCTCTTCAAGCTCCCTCTGCCGCACGCTCAACAAGCCATCCGCTCCCACAGCCAGTGCCCCCATCATTCGCCCGGCTGTCGTCCACAGCGGAATCACAATCGCCCCCCGCGGCTCATCCTCCAGCCGCGTACTCCCGAACACCACCGCAAACGCGTTGTTCTTCACCCTCCGCCCCAGGCCGCCCTCATTCCGCCGCGTGCCAATCCCGCCCTTCCGCTCCGCCTCAACAACTCCCTCCGCCCACTCATTCAACGACTGCACCGTCGTCTCTTCCATCCCCGAACTAGCCGCCACCGAAAGCTCCCCGCCGGCGTCCCGCACCAGCATCGCCGTCCTGCGAAACACGCTCTTCTCGGCCATCAACTGGCTCACCTGCCCCGCCAGCTCGACCACCTCAGCATCCGCCGCCAGCCGCACATCCAACCCCGCATAGGCTCTCAGCTCCTCCTGCTCCCGCCTCTCCCGTCTGCCTTCCGCCACCCCAACCTGCACCCGGCACCAGAGCGCCCACAGGCCTCCGCCAGCCAGCGACAACTCCAGCCAGCGCAGCCCAATCAACCCGCTCATCTCCCTCGCTACAGGCAACATCACCAAACCTCCCCAAATCGCGTCTATTCTTAGTAGCGTGCAGGGCATTCGCAGCAACACAGCCCCGCCCATGGAGTTCTCCACATGAAGCTCAGCCGCGCCTCAGTCTCCGCGACCGTCCTCGGACTATTCCTCCTGCTATCGGCCCCGGTCACCCAAGCCATCGCCGCTGTCGCAAATCCAGACGGAGCCGCTCAAGACCCCGCCGGCTTCGGCCCGCTCGACCCCGCGCCCCCAGCCAACATGACGCCGCAGCAGATCATCGAAAAATTCGCCGCCCGCGAGACCCTCTTCAACCTCGCCCGCCAGAACTACACCTTCCGCCAGACCGTCAAAGTCGACACCCTCGCCGAAGACACCAACCGCATCGACGGCGAGTACCAGCAGGTCACCGACATCACCTTCAACCGCGACGGCAAGCGCGAAGAGCACGTCGTCTTCGCCCCCCAGAACACCCTCGAGCGCGTCCAGATGACCCCCGCCGACTTCGACGAGATCGAGCACCGCCTCCCCTTCATCCTCACCACCGAAGACCTGCCCAAGTACGACATCACCTACCTCGGCCGTCAGCACATCGACGAGCTCGACACCTACGTCTTCTCCGCCGCCCCCAAGACCTTCGAAAAAGGCAAGCGCTACTTCCAGGGCAAAGTCTGGGTTGACCAGCAGGACTTCCAGATCGTCCTCGTCAACGGCATCACCGTCCCACAGGACAAGCGCAAAGGCCACGAAGATCTCTCCCCGCCCTTCACCACCTACTACGAGCAGGTTGACGGCAAGTACTGGTTCCCCACCTACACCAAGGCCGAAGGCAACCTCCACTTCGTCGCCCAGGAGGGCGCCCTCTCGCAGGACGTCCACATGCGCAACATCGTCAAATACACCGACTACAAGCAGTACCACGCCACCGCGCGCATCATCTACAACGGCGAAGACATCACCGACAAAAAAGCTCCGGAAGACAAGAGCCAGCCATCTCAACCTGTAAAACCGCCCAACTAGGGTTGTGTCGTCTCGGAGTGTGTATCAGGTACGGAGTGGCGCGCAAACACCCGCCGCGCTCCGCAGAGGTGCTTGACCCCGGTCGGGTGCGCACGGGCTACTACCATCGAATCATTTTTGTTGATAGTTGATCCAACGGCCACGCGCCCGATCTACTCTACGTCAGCGACCTTACCCGCTTTGAAGGTGATCTTCATATCTTTGTAGACATACACCGTCTTCGGGCCAAGGTTGACGATGCGCGTTGGTTGACCCATCGCAGACTTCACCTCGTCGGTGGTCTGACCGATCGAGATCGACGTCGGCTGAGCCTGCTCGACGGGAGCAGCCACAGATGCTACATCCGACGGCCCACCAGGACTCGCAGCTCCGGGGCTGGCTGTCGCGGCAGCGACCTCCTGCTCTGACTTATCAGCCTCCTTCGCCTGCTGCGCGAGCTCCTGCGCCCCCGCGGGATCCGGCGGTGGCGCATTCTGTGCAATTTCAGCCGTCACCGGCGGAGCCGTCGCCGATTGAGGCGCTGCAGGCAGACCCCCCTGTCCCTGCTTGGCCTGTAGCTCTTTCAGTCCCTGATCGACAGTCTCCCGCATGTGGTTTTGCATCTCCTGCAAATCCTCAAAAGAAACCGCGACCGTCGTCTGTTTCGGGCACTCCAATCCACCTTTGCTCGCCATCACCATCAAGTTGGCGGTAGTCGCGTCAGCAGCAGGCTGCCCCGCAAGCTGAAGAACATCCCCATCCGTCACCGCGCACTCCTGTCCGGTCGCGGTATTGGTCAGATCGAACTCCTTGCCGGCAACGAAGACATGATCCTTACCATCACTCAGAATGCGCGCGATACTGCTCGACTGAGGATCTATGTCCTGGTGTTGTGCGTTCGCCTGAGACTCGACATTCTCCAGAGCAATCTGCCGTTTCACCTCGTCCGCAACCATCTGCTTGGTCTCCGGGCTCAACGGCGCGGGCGGTGCAGACGCAGCGACAGCCTCAGCCTGAGACTCCGCCGCGACATGAGCCGCGTAGGCCGCTGCAAGCGACTGCGAGATGAGGTAGTCCGTCAGCCACAGCGAGGGCGCTGCATAGACAGGATAGGGCGTAAAGTAAGCACCGTAATATCCGTACCAAGGGGCAGCCGCGAAGCCCCAGGCATAGGGGACAGGAGTCACCCACGGGTTATACGCCCAACCGTAGAAACCCGCACCATAGTAGTAGCCCGGAGCGTACACATTGAGGTAAGCGCCGCGGTAACCGTAGTGATTGTAGTAGCGGTCGTAGGCCCTGCCATTGTAGTAGTAGCTGCGCCGATAATACTCATGCCCGCCATGCATGTAGGGATGAGAGATGTAGCCGGGTCGTCCACGTTCGTAGTAAAGGTGCGAGTGATCGGCACGCTCTATGTCGACTCTGCGGCCGCCACCCAGGTTGTGATGAATGTCCATCCCTCGATGTGCATCATGAACGTCCATCGGATGACCGTTGGCTCGGGTGCGCATAGCGCTCCCATTCGCAGCCACATGATCGTGAGAGCCCGCCGGCCCGGCGTGGGACAGATTGCCGCTGTGTACACCGGCAACGCCTCCATGCGCGGCTGGCCCCGCCCCGCCCGGATGAGCAGCTGTCGTGGTCGTGTGCGATGCGCTCGTTGTCGTCGTTCCGTGCGCCGAAGTCGTCGTGGCTTTGGTGTTCGTGGTTGTGGTCGCACCATGACTGGTGGTGGTTGTTGTTGTGCTGCTATGCGTCGTCGTAGTCGCTCCATGCGCAGCTGTGCCACCGGATGCGCCGCCGGCTGGCTTTGCTGGCGCAGCTTTTGGGGCTGGTGCCGCTGCCTTCTTGGGAGTCTGGCCCGACGCATTCACGAATAGAAACAAGAGGGAAAGCAGAGTTGTGATGCACAGACTGCCGACCTTGCGCGACTGAGCGATAACCATAAGAACTCTCCTGAGAACTGGCAACCACAACTCTGGAACTGGGCCCGCTCGAAACTGCTATCCCGACCGGAAGATTCTTCAAAGCGCGAAAGTTGACTACAGCAAACGCCTTACTGGACGTCCGACACCTTACCCTTAACAAATGTGACCTTCATATCCGGGTAGTAATCAATCTCTTTGGTAGGTAAGTTGACGATCTTTGTCGGCTGTCCGAAGTTCGCCGTGACCTGATCCTTCGTCTGTCCTACCGAGATGGACTTGGGCGCTGCTGCAGGGGAGTCTGTCGGCGGCGGCGGCGGCGGAATATCCGCCATGGCAGGCGGCGGCGCAGCAGCTGATGCCGAGGGAGCTGGCTGCTTCTCGTCCTTGGCCACGCCCTCTACCGGCTCCGCCTTGATCGTCTCCCCAATCTCTTGCATCACGACATCAGGCGCTGGAACTGTACCGTTCGGGAACGGATACTTCACAAAAGCCTTGTAGCGAACATCGCTGATAGCATCTGACAGAAACTCGAGAACCACCCCGTCGTCATGGACATCCACCCCAATCAACCAGAACTTCTCGCCGGCAACGAACGTTCTATTCGTATTAGCGTTGGTATTACCCATCTTCTGAAACTTGTTATTCCAGTTCTGCAGCTTCGAGATCCCGCTCGACTGGAACTTCCCGCCCTTATAGGTTGAGCTCGCGGCAACCGACGAGTCAACGCCATACATGATGAGGTTGTCCTTCGTCAGATCGATGACCGCGCCCGCACTGACGATGTCCTTATGGTCAGCCGTCGGTTTGGTCACAGCATACTTCGCCTCAATGGCCTGTTGAATAGGTAGCTTAGTACCTTGGCTAAATGCAGTCCCTGAAGCAAGCAGAAGAAGTGTTAGATAGGAAATGCCTGAATTTCGCATCAAAGCCTCAATAAACATCTGAGAGTTGATCTGGATAGGATTTGGCTAACTGCCAGCCGAAGCGAAGGCACGCCATAAGAACTCATCACTCAAACAAGATGCACTTACTCGCATGCGCCGAAATGGAGTCTATGACGTCGATTGCCAATTGTTTAAGAGATGTGACGTGGTCGTGCGGGAAAAATTAAAGAAACCTCCGGAACAATTTCTTGCATGGAACCGCTTCTTGAGGAAATCGAGCCCCACAGCTGGAAGGTTTGCCCGTCGCCATCTGTGCCCTTCAGGTGTCGCTAAAGCTCCGCCACACCACACCGACATCTTCTGCTAAGTTATGCCGTATCGCAACTAAAATCAGAGAAACTATGGTAATTCGCGGATCTATCCGTCCATGGCAACCTGTAAGGACGTAAAAGTTGTAATGCCCGAACCAACCTGAGTCCAAACCCGCCGCTTTCATAGTGCTCAGGTCGAACGAAGCGTTACAAAATGAGCAACCAACCATAGAATATCTAAAAAGTTAAACCCTACTTCGTCTCGCATTGGCAGTTCCGCGAACCCGCATTTGTGACTATGCTTCCCCCACAGGAGTTCTACATGAACCGATCGAACGCAAGCTCCGTCTCGTACGCCTTCAAGAGCGCTTTCCTCGCTACAGCGCTGTTCGCCTGTGCCTTCCTCACGACCCCTCGTGCCAAAGGCCAGGCTGCAGGCGGCGATCTGCAAGGGAAACTGGCGGCCCTCAAACAATCAACCGCTGAAAATCAGCAGAAGCTTCACCAATATCGCTGGCTCGAGACCACCCAGCTCACCCTCAACGGCAACTCAAAACCCGCCATGCAGTCCATGTGTCAGTACGGCCCCGACGGAAAAGTGCAGAGGGCTCCCATGAATCCCCCTCAACCCCAACAGGCCGCGAGCGGCGGCCGCTTTAGGCAAAGAATCGTCGAGAAGAAAAAAGAAGAGGTGAAGGATTACATGGGCCAGGTCAAGACCCTGCTTGCCATGTACGTTCCGCCTGACCCTCAGCGCATGCAGCAGGCCTTCCAGCAGCACAAGGTCGCTATCACCCCGGGCGGCAATTCAGGCGTCGCACAGATTGTATTCAAGGACTACGCCCAACCCGGCGACCAGATGACCCTCTTCTTCGACACCGCGGAAAAGAAGATCAGCGCGTTGAACGTCAACACCTACATGGATGAGCCGAAGGACGTCGTCACACTCGCCGTGCACTTTGCCAGCCTGCCCGACTCCACCAACTACGTCCACGACTCCGTCCTCAACGCCACAGCGAAAAAGCTCGTAGTCACCACCACCAACTCCAACTACCAGCCGATCGGGCAGTAACTACTTCGTCTCGCAGTGCGAATCCGGATCGGCATGCTGCTGGGTCATCCATCGATCCATCAGCGTCCCCGCGCACCGCGCCCCGCAAAGGTGCTTCACCCCAGCCGAGTGGGCGTGGTGAGCCTGCCACCGCGTCAGTTTGATAAGAGGCTGATCCTCCTCCGGTTTCGCCCCTGGAAAACAATCCACCCAGGCCAGCCACCAGTCCCCGCCTTCGCCCTTCTTATCCCCGCACACGTCGCACTGATAACTCTCGATGTAAGACATTCGATCTCCTGCCGCTGAAACTATCACATCCGAGTTTCAACTTGCAGCCCTCAAGTGTCGAAATACGCCCAAAACCCTCTCGCCCCCGGTTGGGTCCTGATTCGCCATTAAAGCGTGTCAGGCCATATCTCATCACCGCATTCAGGGAGTAGACTGCCAAGCCAACCGATTATTTTCATAAAGTCGGGAATCTGAAGTTCCTTTCAGCACGTTCCTCTCCCTAGGAGGACACGCAATGGACAAACGGTCAGCTCCATTTTTTCCGCACCGGCGCCTCGAGGATGGCAACCTTCAATCGATTTGCCTGACGTGTTTAAAAACCATCGGGGTGAACAGCTCCGACGAAGAACTCGCCAAACTCGAAAAAGCCCACAAGTGTAAAGCAGTCCCCTACTCCGCGCGAGTCCCCCGCCCCAACCGATTCGGAAATCATCCCGTCTGGAAAGGCGCGCAGGAGTAAAAGCGAAACCGCTTCGCGCCGTCGCATAGAAACTCCTGGCACAAACCTATCAAACCCATAATCCCGCAAATTGATGGGAAATAGCCACTTACACTTCACCGACTAATCACCTTCAACCCACTACAATTAGCTCGTATGAGCTGCACCGCTTTGTGGGATTTGCGAGAAGGGATTGCATGGCCCTTTGGAAAGTCTTTCTAGACGATACCGCAGACGGCAGGAAAGAGCATATCGTCGCGGCCGGCATCATCTTTGGGCAAGTACCCCAATGGCAGAGGTTGCAGCGTTCTTGGAACGCCAAATGTCGTGAGCATCCCCGCATCAAATACTTTCACGGTAAAGAACTCAGCGGGTTATGGGGAGTTTGCTCAGTTCCGCGATAAAGATAAATATCCAGAGCAAAAAGATGGATGGGATGCCGCTTATGCAAAACGAGACGCTCTTCGTGACGACGTGCTCTTAAAGTCAGATATTGTAGCGCTGGGCTATGGCTTGCAGGTTCCAGAATATAAACGCGTCCGAGCGACCCATCCTGACGCGAAGAGATATATGGGCGAGGACGCATTTGAGTATCTCCTTCAACTATGCCTTACCGAGACCATTAAAAAAATCGAGGTTTTTGACTCAAAAGCCAAAGTCTTTTTCGTCGGCGATCTAGACGAGAGTAAATCGGAAAGGTATCTGGAGGTGTACAAGGCCTGGACGAAAGCGAATCCCACTATTTCGAAACGATCCATCGGTATGGCATTTCATCCTGATGAGCATTGGCCCGGCCTGCAGGCGTCCGATATGGTTGCGACCGTTGTTAAGAAAGTTTTCGATGAAACCAAGACGACAGGAATTCCCGTGATTCACCACCCACTTGCCGGGAAGATGCTCATGATTGGAAACGTAACAGAAGACTATTTCTTGGGGGTGTTAGAAGTTCAGAAGAAGCCCCATAGGATCGAGGGTTGAGAGGCTTATGACAATTGAAACTAGAACAACTATGGAACTTGGGGACATTCAAACAATAGAATTTGAGGTGCAAAATTGCCACTAAATCTCTCTTTTGGCCCGTCACTGAGATTAAGCACCTCCGTGCTTACTGCGAATGCTGAGGTGTACATGGAACGCAGTGGATTCCATATGGCGGCGATACCTACGCGGCAATACCAACCTGCTGAATGTGATCAATAGACGTCCCGCCTTTTTGCCGCCTCGAGTCAGAATGACGGCTCCGACACTTCGTCAGTGGGAGGGGGTATCGCGCTACAAGCGTTCTCGGATAGAAAAACATCAGGCTGCGGGTTCAGCCTCGAAGTACAGATACTTCCGCCAGGCCGCATCTGCACTCCCGATCATCCGCATGATATGCCGGGAGGTATGCAAAGAAAACGGCCTCGGCTCCCGCTGCAGCTTCATATCGGTCAACTCATGCAGCATCTGGTTGCCCTTGCGCCGATTGCAGTTATGGCAGCAGGCGACAAGATTCTCCCACGTCGAAAGCCCGCCACGCGACCGCGGAATGACATGATCCAGCGTCAACTCCCCCGCGGTCAGGATGACGCTGCAGTACTGGCACGAGTTTCGGTCGCGCAAAAGAATGTTTTTACGGCTCAGCGCCCGCGTCTGGTGCGGAATCCTGCGGTACTCGAGCAGCCGGATAACGCTCGGCATCGCCACCCGCATCCGCGCCGCATGCAGCACCGCGCCCTGCTCCTCCTCGGTCCTCGCAACGCCCTTCAGCACCAGCACCAGCGCCCGCCTTGCACCACAGATGTTGATCGGCTCATACGACGCATTCAACACCAGCACTGGAGTCTGCATCGCCGGCTGCCGAAACACGCCGACCCGGACCTCGCGCTCCGTCGTTACACGGCCCGCGCCATGTCCCCCATGCCCCGCGTGTCTTTTTCCACTCAGCCCTTGCTTCCGCATCTTCCCCGATTGCATCTCAAAGCCCTCCGGTTCCAGCTACTGTGAGCACTGCGCGCCAAGTTTCTCCATCACTCCAAACCTTCAAACCTGCATCCCAGGCAGCAACACGCGAAGCCGAATCATCCCACGCCGCGATCATCTCAGGCTGAGCCCGCGAAGCCGTCGCCACCCAGACCTTTGCCGCTCCGGCTCGCCGCAACACCTTCGCGCAGGCCCGAGCCGTAGCCCCCGTCGTATAAATGTCATCCACCAACAGAACCTCGCGCCCAGCCAGCGCCGCGCGATCGCTAACCGCAAACGCGCCCTGCAGATTCCGTCGCCGTCCCTTAGGGGTCAACTCAAACTGACTCCGCGTATCCTTCACCCTTCGAATCACGTCATGCGCCGCAGTCAGCTTCCACTCCGGACGACTCCTCTTCAACTCCGCCAGAGCAGCATCGGCCAGCAAAACCGCCTGGTTATAGCCGCGCTCCCGCTCCTTAGAGGGAAACAGCGGCACAGCAACCACCAGCAGATCGCCACCAGCCTCACCCTCAAGCATCCGGATCGCCCGCGCCAGAAACCTCCCCACCGGCTTCGCCACCGACCTCATCCGCTCATACTTCAGCAGATGGATCATCTCCCGCAACTCATCCTGATACACCGCATACGCCACAGCCCGCTCGAACTCCGGCGGCACCATCCGGCAAGGCGAACACACCAGCCCCTCCACCGGAAATTGCCCCGCGAACCGCACGCCTTCCATATCCAGCGCTTCGCCGCAACGCACGCACAGCGTCATGGACTGCGCCACAACTGCATCCAAACATCTGTCGCATACAGGAGAGTGTCCAGCTCTCAGCAGCGGCCCACCACAAGCCCTGCAATCGGACGGATAAAATGTCGTAACCAAGTCATCCAGCGCAGCCCTGACAGCCCGTCCCGACCCCTGCCACCAGCGGAACATCGCACGCCCTTCGCCCACCCCACCAGGCGGAGCACCGGGTGGCCCCCCGGAATCAACCCCGAGCGCATTGTCATTCAAGCAATCGCTGAAGACTCACCTCACTCGCTGGCGCTCCAGGTCGGTCGGACCGCGCCATTTCCCGCAGTATAGCCCCTTAGCCGCTCCCGCCACAAACAATTCTGCACCAAAAAAGATGCGCCTGTGCTACACCTAGCCCATGTTGAAAGCCGCAACCTGGTGCGCCAAGTGTCTGTTTCTGTATTGTCTGGTTGCCATCGCCTCTATCCGGCTTTGGCCAATTGCTATGGCATACATATGGCAACTGGCAACCTCGATGCACTGGACGAACCTGAATCGCATTAACTACGTCCTGAGTTACTTTTTGCCAATGTTTGCAGTCGCTGGATTTCTCCTTGGACTGATTCCCTTCGGCAGATTGTTCGAAGCCATCAGAAGCCTCCGACGCTCCGTCTCCGACTCCCCATCTACCGAACTCGTATCCGACTCCGATGCGGTTCCTCCCATCCTGTGGGCGTGGCTGCCTGTCACTCTCGCCTTCCTGATTCGCTTTGTGAGTTGGAAGTCTCGAACCTCAAGCGTCTTCGACGCGCATCGGTCAGCCGGCCGCTTTGAACGCTTCTTCGGTCCTCTCTACAGACAAAATCCCGGTCTCCTCGACGACAAGTGGATCACCGACCGCTTCCTCTTCACCGGTCCCATGGTCTTCCTCATCGCCTGCGCCCTTGGAGCCCTGCTCCGCTACAAACTGACACCCGCGCGCAAGTCGCTTCAAGAACCGTTCAGCGAAGAGTCAGAGTGATACCTTGGAAATCACTTCTAAACGGGCATCCTCATGCATCGACACAAAATTCTGACATCGCTCCTCGCGCTCTTCTCCTCTGCTGCGTACGCGCAATTACCGGCAGGCATGCCCGACCCCACGCGACAACAGACTTACACCCTCCACCGCTCCTCAAGCCGAGAGTCCACCGGAGCCAACGCTGACGCACGCACTGTCACTCCCGGCCAAACCCTCACCATCCTCGACGTCGATGGTCCCGGCATGATCTCGCACATATGGTTCACCCTCGACGACGCCGAACCATACGCACTCAAACGCATCGTCCTCCGCATGTACTGGGATGGCGAGACCACACCCAGTGTCGAAACTCCCATCGGAGACTTCTTCGGTCTCGGCAACGGAATCTACTACCACTGGGAATCGCTCATGCTTTCCGCCGGTGCCGACAAGGCGCTCAACAGCTACTTCCCCATGCCCTACGCGCATCACGCTCGCATCACCATCACCGATGAAGGCAAACTCCCTCTCAACCACCTCTACTGGAACATCGACTATCGCGTAAACAGCCAGCCTCTACCCGACGACACTCTCTACTTCCACGCAGAGTATCGTCAGGCGCAACCCAACAAAGGCTGGACTGGAAACTGGTACGAAAACGGCGACCCCATCGTGAACTACCACCGCAACCTCGATGGCAAAGATAACTACGAATGGTTCGAAGCCAAAGGCCATGGCCAGTTTGTCGGGGTCACCTTCTCCATCCTCCAGAATCAGGACGGCTGGTGGGGTGAAGGCAACGATATGTTTCAGATCGACGGTGACACCCCAACCATCGTGGGCACAGGCGGAGAAGACTACTTCCTCGGGGCCTGGGGTTTCGGTGGTTCACAGGACTATCTGCTTCACGGCGCACCCGTCGTCGGTAAAGAACTCGCAGGCGAGCGCTCCAGCATGTATCGCTTCCACTTCGACTCGCCGATTCCCTTTACCAAATCCATGCGCGCAAGTATCGAGCACGGCCACGCCAATCACCGCTCCGACAACTTCTACTCTGTCGCCTACTGGTACCAGGCTGAACCGCATCTACCCTTCCCGCCACTCCCAAATGTTGACGAGCGCATTCCCACCCTGCAGTTCGTAGGCGGACCCGGCAACGCCAAAGGCCCATACGACCCCAATAGCCTCCACCCACGCTAATAGCTCTGTAGACTGTCCACACACTCCCGCTGATACACTCCATCGAAGCTAAAAACAAAGCTCGACCAAAGCGGGAGAAGTACGACCATGGCAACATCCACACCGACCAAACCAACCTTCAAATCCTTTGTCCCTGCCACCGAAACGCGCCCCGAACTATCCGCGAGAGCGCTCATCCTCGGCGCAATCTTCGGCGTTCTCTTCGGCGCTGTCACCGTCTATGTAGGTCTCCGTGCTGGTCTCACGGTAGCCGCGTCCATTCCCATCTCGGTCTTGTCAATCTCCATCCTGCGAGCCTTCGGCAAAGCCAGCATCCTCGAAAACAACATCGTTCAAAGCACCGGCAACGCTGGCCAATCCATCGCGTCCGGCGTCATCTTCACCCTTCCCGCTCTCATCTTCCTCGGCTTCGATCTTGAAGCCTCCCGCATCTTCGCGCTCGCTCTCTTCGGCGGATGGCTCGGCGTTCTCTTCATGATCCCCCTCCGTCGCCAGCTCATCGTCGAAGAGCACGACAACCTCATCTACCCCGAAGGCACAGCCTGCGCCGACGTGCTCATCGCTGGTGAGCGTGGAGGCAGCTTCGCATCGCGCGTCTTCCTTGGTCTCGGCCTCGGCGGTCTCTACACCCTCTTCCAGAACGACAACCTCTTCGCACTCTGGCCCAGTCAACCCGACTACCAGCCCGACCTCGGCACACAGCATCTCCTAAAAGGCTCTGCCATCCGCGCCGACTGTACGCCCGAGTATCTCGGAGTCGGCTACATCATCGGCATTCGCGTTGCCGCCATCATGCTCGCGGGCGGAGTCTTCTCATGGCTCGTCCTCATGCCTGCCATCTATTTCTTCGGCTCGCATCTCTCCAGCCCGCTCTACCCCGGCACCGTCCTCATCACGCAGATGTCACCCTCCGATCTCTGGCGAACCTACGTCCGTCCGATGGGCGCAGGTGGAGTCGCAGCCGCCGGTCTCATCACCCTGCTCCGCACCCTTCCCACCATCGTGGGTGCACTCACCCAGGGCTTCAAGAAGACAGGTTCAGGCAAATCGGTCGCAACACAAGTCTCGCGCACAGAAAACGATCTTCCCCCCATCGTCGTCTTCGGTGGCTCCCTTCTTCTCATCCTTTTGATGTTCCTCTTCCTTCAATTCAAGCCGATTCCAGGAGCGCAGGTCGGTCCACTCGCCAACATCGCCGCTGCCCTGCTCGTCGTCGTCTTCGGCTTCCTCTTCGTCACCGTCAGCGCGCGAATCGTCGGCATCGTCGGCTCCTCCGCCTCGCCCGTCTCAGGCATGACCATCGCAACTCTCATGGCAACCGCCGCCATCTTCCTGGTCAAAGGCTGGACTGCACCCGCCTTCGGTGCACTCGCCATCACCATCGGCGGAGTCGTCTGCATCGCAGCCTCAAACGCAGGAGACACCTCGCAGGATCTCAAAACCGGCTACCTCATCGGCGCAACTCCATGGAAGCAGCAGATCGCCATCATGATCGGCGTCATCATCTCCATCTTCTCCATCGGCGCCACACTCAACGCAATGAACAAAGGCCTCGAGACCTTCCAGCGCCTTCCCAAACCAATCGCCTTCTCCCTCGAGAAGCTTCCCGACGGCGTTCAGAACAACGGCCACTTCACCGGCAACGACAGAATCACTCTCACCAGGAGCTCCACCGCCCCTTTGTCGTCATCCCGCAGCGCAGCGGAGGGATCTGCTTCTCCAACCGTTAACGCACAGGGCAAAGAAGAACTCTCCAACGCCCGCCAATACATCCTGCTCAATGCCATCGGATCCACCACACTCGACGACGGCAAATACCTTTACAACACCACTACCGGCGAGATCGAAGTGCAGTGGATTCAGGGAATCGGTAGTGAAAAAGCAGCGGCTCCGCAGGGCCGTCTGATGGCCACCGTCATCAACGGAATCCTCAGCCGCAAACTTCCGTGGGCACTCGTTCTGCTCGGCGTCGCAATCGTGGTGGTTGTGGAACTGCTCGGAGTCCGGTCCCTGACCTTCGCGGTAGGAGCCTACCTCAGCATCGCCACCACCCTCGCCATCTTCGTCGGCGGCGTCATGCGCTGGATGGTCGACCGCGCATTACATCGTCAGGCATTGAGGCAGATCCACCTCGAACACGAGGCGTCATTGGCGTTGTGGCACTCCGACCGCGAAGCCTGGCTCGCCCAGCATCCTGACTTCGACCCAACCGATTCCACGCACGCCGACCCAACGGGCCTTCCACTTCCCAACACCATCACCGCTCGCGACGCCACCATCGAATCAGAAGTCTCACCCGGCTCCCTCTACGCCTCCGGACTAATCGCAGCCGGCGGCATCGTCGGTCTTCTGGGCGTCTGCATCAAGCTCTACGAAGCCGCCACCGACCGCTCCATCCCACGCTTCAGCGAACACAATCCCCTCCACCACGATCCGGTCAGCGTAGTCATGTTCGCCCTGCTAGCCTTCTCGCTCTATTACTTCGCCAGAAAGCCCCTTAATAACGACAACTGACATCGTGAGAGCGTGAGGCAAAAATAAATCTAAAAAACGTGGCGTGTTTTTAGCAGCCGAAAAAGTGGCTGCTAAAACACCACGCCCACCACGCAAAACACCACAACCACACCACGAAATCACCATCAGAAAACACCATATTTTCCGAAAACCCCCAGCAAAAACCACATTCCACCACCCAAAACTTTTTAACCGCAAAATCACCCAGCCGGACACGGACTAGGATGAACTCAACGCGAAGAGTAAACCGGAGGAGAGCAAGAGATGAGTCACGTGCTGGTTGTCTTTCAGGCCGATACGGAGCAGACCGAACAGTTGGCGCTTGCCGTCGGGGTGGGTGCGGTGGAGTCGGAGGCGGACATTCGATTGCGGCGGCTGAGGACGCCTGATGCGGTTGAGGTGGGACATAAGGGATATGGAATGCTGAGGGAGGCGGATTTGCTCTGGGCCGACACCGTCGTGGTCGGGCTGGAGGATGAAAGGCCAGGAACGGAGGAGTTGGATGGGCTCCGTGTGATCCTGAAAGAGTTGGATCCGACCCAAATGAAGGGGAAGAAGGCGTGGACGTTTGGTGCGAAGGGTATCGCCTCGGGAAAGACAGAGGCGGCCAAAACTGAGGCCCAAAGGATTGTGGAGGAGTCTTTGCTGGCAGTTGGAATAACACCATTGCCTTCAGTGGCATCAGATGCGAGCGATGCTACAGAGCGAATGAAAGACGTTGGACGCCAGCTTGGACGGGAACAGATTTGAAGATTGGCTAAGGTTTCGACGGTGGGAGCAACCTGACAACCTGTGTTCCTTCCGGGGTTGTCGCTGGAACCAGGATGGCGCGTGCCATACTGCCGCGCAACATATCGATTTGCCTGTTGTAGTCCGAGTCTAGAGCGAGATTGATTCCGTAGACCGTGAACGTCTCGAAGCCGGGCGCCTGAACGCTCAGCGAGTAGGTGCCAGCGGGAAGTTGCCGAAACTCATAGCTTCCGTGGCAGTTGGTGCGCGTTCGGAAGATCGCCTCCGTCCTCTGGTCGGTGAGGACGACTTTGGCTCCTTTGATCGTAGCGCCCTCAGGGTTGTTGACCGTTCCCCGGATGGATGCGGACAGATTCTGTGCGTTTGAGGACGGCGTAGCACCGAGCGAAAGGAGGAACGCGAGAGCCGGGAGACCCAAGATAATCCACAGGTTGTACCGTCTTTCGGTCCTCGGGGAGGGGATCGACACGATGATAGCGAGAGCCACGCAGAGGCGATAGAGAGACGCGTGAACTGAATGCGAGGAGGCGAGATGAGGAACTACGGATTCCTCTGCCGCGCTGCGGAAGGACAAGAAGAGAGCACACCAAGGCAAGGACGGTATCAGCGGCACCAGCAGGGCCGACGACAAGATAACGAGTAAGGGCACCGGCAAAGCGAGCAGCGACAGGAACAGTGAATGCAACGGCGAGCCTCCTTGGCGGGCTCAGGGAATGCCTGAGACTGCCGCCCACATTGATCCTTGAGTGACGCTAAGGCCCGCCCGGCCTAATTCCAATGGCCACCCTAGAGAACCTTCATATAGCCACACAGAATCGTGGATGTTCGACTCTTTGGAGCTCTGATGTCTGCCACGAGCCAAAGAGGGTCTGAATCCAGATGGTTGAAAAATAACGGGATAGCAGAGAAGCAGAAGGTTTTGAATCTTATCTCGATGTCGAGATATCTTATGTCGTAGGAGTTTGGGAAGGCTGAGATGGCAGATGAGCAAAATATAGTTTCGGCGCCCCGGCTCTGGTTGGTTCTAGCCAGGGCCCACGGTTCGATGGTGGATTTCATTGAGCGTTCCATCAACGCGCAGGGGCTGGGAATCAGCGACTTTATGGTGCTGGAAGTTTTGCTGCACAAAGGGCCGCTGACGATCTCGGTGATCGGGGAGAAGGTGCTGCTGGCAAGCGCTTCGATGACCTCGGCGATCGACCGGTTGGAGAAGCGTGGCCTGGTGCTGCGGAGGAGTTGCAACTCGGACCGGCGGATTCGAGTTGTGGAGCTGACAGCTGCGGGTAAGAGTTCTATCGAAGAGGCCTACGCGCGGCATGAGAAAGATCTGGAGTTTTTGATGGCAGGGGTTTCAGAGGATGAGCGCCGGACGATGTACGAAGGTTTGAAAAAGGTCGGGCTGGCGGCGAAGGTCGCGGTTCCGACGGAGAAGTGCAAGACGGCTTGACGCGAGTTCCATGCAAGACACTTGGCCCTAAGTAATGAGCCGGTGAGGCAGTAAGAGAGGACGCATTATGTTGACTGTTCGCAAGAGTAACGAGAGAGGCCATGCCGACCATGGATGGCTGGATTCGCACCATACGTTTTCGTTTGCCAACTACCATGATCCGAATCACATGGGATATCGTTCGCTGCGTGTGATCAACGAGGACCGTGTGGCGGAGGGGCGTGGATTTGGAGCGCATGCACATCGCGACATGGAGATTCTGAGCTATGTGCTGAAGGGCAAGCTTGCTCATAAGGACAGCATGGGCCACGTAGAGGTCTTGGGTCCGAATGAGATTCAGAAGATGTCGGCCGGCACGGGCGTGGTGCATAGCGAGTTCAACGGGTCGGAGACGGAGCCGGTTCACTTTCTGCAGATCTGGATTGAGCCGAAGAGCCGGGGCACTACGCCGAGCTATGAGCAGTTGAAGTTTGAAGCGGAGGAGAAGCTGAACCGCTTCAAGCTGCTGGCTTCGCCAACGCAGACGGCCGGAGCGGCAACGATCAACCAGGACACGAAGGTGTCGGTTGCAGAGTTGATGCCGGGCAAACAGATTACCTATCCGCTGGCCGACAAGCGCCATGCGTGGTTGCATGTGATTCACGGAGAGGTGACGGTGAACGGCAAAGTGCTGGAGACGGGCGATGCTGTCGCAGTCGATGACGAGCAGGCGTTGGAAGTGAGCGCGCAGGGAAAGACGAACAGCGAGATTCTGTTGTTCGATCTTGCCTAACTACTTTCCGTTTTGTAGAAGCGGGCCTACAAGTTTTTACATAATTGCAACGGTGACCGGCACATATTTTTGAGTCGGTCACCACGACAACGACATCTCACAGAAGCCCCAAATTTCCGAGGAGAACGACCAATGAATCGACGCATCTTTACCGCCGCCCTCTCTGCCCTGCTCCTGACCGGAGTCAGTGCGTTCGCCCAGAGTTCTACCTGGACGATTGACCCTAACCACTCGCAAGTAAACTTTGCGATCAAGCATCTCCAGGTCAGCACGGTGCGCGGCTCGATCAGCGGTATAACCGGCAACGTGAACTGGGATGAGAAGGACCCCAGCAAATCGAGCGTAGAAGTTACGATCAACACAACGACCCTTACGACCAATAACGAGAAGCGTGACGGTCACCTGAAGTCGCCTGACTTCTTCAATGTCGAGAAGTTCCCGACGATGACGTTCAAATCCACCGCAGTGACAGGCGCGAGCGGCAAGCTGCAGGTTGTGGGCGATCTAACGCTGGCTGGTGTGACCAAGAGCGTGACGCTGGATGTCGATGGACCGACGCCTCCGCAGAAGGGTATGGGCGGCAAGCTGGTGACCGGCTTCTCGGCTACCGGTAAGCTGAAGCGCAGCGATTTCAACTTCGGTTCGAAGTTTGGCGAGCCTATGCTTGGCGATGAGGTTCAGTTTACGATCGACATCGAAGCAGGTAAATAAGCAGCGAATGACATGGCCCTCCCTTTCGCGGAAGATCGCGGAGGGGAGGGCTCTTTCGTTTTGGGCGGGACTATGAGAGAGTTTCGCGGCTGAGTTGTTCGTTGCGTTTTTCAATTGCGGCAGAGGCTTCGGGCTTAAGGCTGCGGAGGATTTCAAGAAGCTTTGCCGGGTCGAAGGATTCGAGCTGGTAGTCGGCGGCGGGACAGCCTTTGAAGCCGGGTGTGGTGATGACGATGATCGGAACCATCGGTTGAAGAAGCTTGAGTTTCTCGGCGACTTCGTCGCAGGAGATGTCGTCGAGGCCGCCGTCGAGGACGACGCCACTGACGGCTGGGAAACGGGTGAAGAGTTCGAGCGCCTCCTGGCCGCTGTAGGCCGTGATGACGTTGAACTTGGCGGTTTCGATCACAAGCTTGCGGGTCGAAATACTGCCGGGAAACTCCCGATCGATGACGAGAAAGCAGGGCCTGATCATGGACAGTATTAGACACTAAAAATGCTGCGGGCGCAGATGCCGGCCGGTTTTGGAAGCCGGAGTTGCGTTTAGTTACCGTTGGCGCGCTGGATGCGATCCTTGTTGTCGCGAACCAGGTGGAGAAAGTTCTGTTGGATCGGATCTTCGTTCTGGGGGTTCCACGCAACGGCAAGGCCCATGTGGAGGTTTTGCGGCACGAGCGGGGAGAAGACGACTCCGGCCGGACGGAGGTAACGGACTCCGGAGGGAACCAGGGCTACGCCTTCTCCAGATTCAACCAGAGTGAGAACGCTCGACCAGGTTGCGGCAGTGTTGACGATGTTTGGGGAGAAGCCTGCCGCGGAGCAGAGAGCTACGACGCCGTCGTAGAGCGCGGGCGTCATCTGGCGATCGCACAGGACGAGGCGCTCGGTGGCGAGAGATGCGATTGAAACGGGTTTGCGGGCGAGAGGGTGGTCGCGGGGAAGGACGACGACTACGGGGTCCTGATAGAGAAGCTCGGCGCGGAGGGTCTGGTCGAAGGGGGGCTCGAGGGGACGGGCGAAGGCGATGTCGATCTTGCCGGCGGTGAGGGCCTCCATCTGTTCGGGCGTGCGCATCTCGTAGAGGGAGAGCTTGATGCCGGGGTAGAGTTTGCGGTAGTCGCGAATGATGCGGGCGAAGAAGCCTCCGGCGCCCCAGAGGAAGAAGCCGATGCTGAGAGAGCCGACCTGGCCGAGGAGGGAGCGCTGGGTGATTTCGAGGGCACGGTCGGCAGCGGCGAGGGTTTTGCGTGCCTCGGCGAGAAAGAGCTGGCCTTGCGGTGTGAGGCGGGTTCGGCCTGAGTTTCGGTAGAGAAGCGGGCCGCCGACTTCGCGCTCTAGATCGGCAATCTGCTCACTGATGGCGGACTGCGAGATGTGCAGGCGGCGGCCGGCTTCGCTGAAGGTGGAGTGCTCGGCAACGGCGCAAAGATAACGCAGGTGTCTTAATTCCATGACGTTCAGATCCCTGCGTTTTAGGATATCGGTTTTTCCGATGGCACCTCGCGGAAATAACTGTAGATACCTTCACGCGTAAGAAATGTCTTACTCTATAGAAAGATTTACCCGAAGCGGAAGAGGGTTCTTCGTATGTGGATCGTAAAAGTAGCTCTGAGCCGACCGTATACCTTCATCGTGCTGGCAATCCTGATTCTGATTGCTGCACCTGTGGTCATCTCGAGCACACCGACCGATATTTTTCCGAATATCAACATTCCGGTGGTATCGGTTGCGTGGCAATATACGGGATTAAATCCGGAGGAGCTCGAAGGACGCCTGACGACACCGTATGAGAAGGCACTGACGGTGTTGGTGGATAACATTCAGCACGTCGAATCTACTACGTTTGCGGGGCAGGTGATTGTGAAGATCTACTTGCAGCCGGGAGCGAGTCTGGATACGGCGAACTCGCAGGTGTCGGCTGCGTCCGAGTTTCAGCTACGAAGTCTTCCGCCTGGGATTCTGCCGCCGCAGATTATTAACTTCAGTGCGTCAAGCGTGCCGATTATTCAACTCGGTTTGTCGGGCGACGGGTTGAGCGAGCAGCAGCTCAATGATCTGGGTGCGAATTTCGTTCGGCCACAACTGACCTCGGTGCCGGGCGCTGTGATCCCGAATATCTATGGGGGCAAGCAGCGGTCGATCATGCTAAATGTCGACCCGAAGCTGATGCAGGCCAAAGGACTGTCGCCGGTCGATGTACTGAACGCGGTGTCGCAACAGAACGTGGTGCAGCCCGGCGGAACGGCGAAGATCGGTGAGGACGAGTATGACATTCACATCAACTCGTCTCCGGTGACGCTTGAGGGCATCAGCAATCTCCCAATTAAGCAGGTGAACGGCACTACGATTTATTTGCGTGACGTTGCGAGCGTGGCTGACGGGAGCATTCCGCAGACGAATATTGTGCGACAGGACGGCCGTCGTGGTGCACTGATGGTGATTTTGAAGTCCGGAACCGCGTCTACGCTGAGCGTCGTGAGTGGGATACGGAATTTCCTGCCCAGGGTGAAGCTGACGGTGCCGCCGGAGTTGAAGATTACGCCGATCGGCGATCAGTCGGTCTTCGTCCGGGGATCGGTGCAGGGGGTGATCCGTGAGGCCGTGATTGCGGCAATGCTGACGGGGCTGATGATTCTTTTGTTCCTGGGCAGCTGGCGCAGCACGATTATCATCGCGGTTTCAATTCCACTGTCGATCCTGAGCTCGATTATTATTCTCGGGCTCCTTGGAGAGACGATCAACATCATGACGCTGGGCGGACTGGCGTTGGCGGTGGGCATCCTGGTGGATGATGCAACGGTGACGATTGAGAATATCGAGCGGTACCTTGAGGAGGGGAGAGAGCTACACGACGCCATTCTCGAAGGCGCTGCGCAGATCTCTGTGCCGGCGCTGGTATCGACGCTTTGTATCTGCATCGTGTTTCTGCCGATGTTCTTTTTGAGTGGGGTCGCGCGTTATCTTTTTGTGCCGCTGGCTGAGGCCGTCGTCTTTGCCATGCTGGCTTCGTATATTCTTTCTCGCACGCTGGTGCCAACACTTGCGATGTACCTGCTCAAGGCGAAGGATCATCATGCTGCCCCTTCGAGAAACATTCTTGCGAGATTCCAGCGCGGGTTCGAGCGGCTCTTCGAGAAGCTACGCAACGGTTATCAGGATCTGCTCGGTCGGCTTGTGGCGGCGCGGATTTTCTTCGTTCCCATTTTTTTGCTTCTCTGCTTGTGTGCTTTCGCGCTCGTGCCGTTTCTTGGACAGAACTTCTTTCCGAGCACGGATAACGGATCCTTCATTCTTCACGTTCGCGGCAAGAGCGGCATACGTATTGAGGAGACTGCGAAACTTTGCGATCTGATCGAGCAGGATATTCGGAAGACGGTGCCCGCCGCAGAGATGGACAATATCCTGGACAACATTGGACTACCGTACAGCACGCTGAATACACAGCACGCGACTTCGGGTTTAATCGGTGCGGGAGACGCGGATATTCTGGTCTCCCTGAAGGAAAACCACCATCCGACGGCCAACTATGTCGAGAAGCTGCGAAAGGATCTTCCGCGCGCGTTTCCTGAAGCCACGTTTTACTTCCTGCCCTCCGATATCGTCACGCAGATTTTGAACTTCGGCCTGCCTGCTCCAATCGATATCCAGTTCGAGGGATCGGATATTGCAGCGAACCGCAAGGTCGCTAACGACGTATTGAGCGAGCTGCACCATGTTCCGGGTCTGGTGGACCTGCGTATCCAGCAACCCGATGACTATCCCGTACTGGACGTTACAGTGGATCGCACGAAAGCGGCGCAGGGCGGCTATACCGAGCGCGATGTGGGCAGCAGTCTGTTGAACATACTGGGCGGTAGTACCCAGCTGAACCCGCTCTTCTATCTGAACTGGAAGAATGGCAACACGTACAACATTGTGGAGCAGACGCCGCAGTATCAGATCAGCTCTTTGAACTCGCTCGAGAATATTCCGATTTCGTCTCCAACTGCCAAACAACCGGAGATTCTGACGGACGTCGCAAAGATCACCCGCAGTAGCGAGATGGAAGTGGTGACGCACTACAACATTCGGCGGACGCTCGATATCTATGGAAACGTTCAGGGACGTGATCTTGGTTCTGTAGGCAGGGACATCAACAAGATTGTGGCGAGGAATGAAAAGTCGCTGGTACGTGGCAGCTTCGTAAGAGTTCGCGGACAGATAGAGACGATGAACAGCTCATACTTCGGACTGCTTGCCGGACTGGCGTTCGCAATCGTGCTGGTCTACCTGCTGATCGTGGTGAACTTCCAATCGTGGCTCGATCCTTTCATCATCATTACGGCTCTGCCGGCAGCGCTGGCAGGTATTGTGCTCTTCCTGTTTACGACGAGGACGACGTTGAGCGTTCCGGCGCTGATGGGCGCGATTATGTGCATGGGCGTCGCTACGGCAAACAGCATTCTGGTTGTGTCCTTTGCGAAAGAACGGTTGTTGCACCATGGGAATGCAATTGAGGCAGCGATCGAAGCGGGAGCGACCCGGTTCCGACCTGTCATGATGACGGCTCTGGCGATGATCATCGGCATGATTCCGATGGCGCTGGGTGCGGGTGAGGGCGGAGAACAGAATGCTCCGTTGGGACGCGCAGTGATCGGCGGACTATGCTGCGCGACGGTCGCAACCCTCGTCTTTGTTCCGGCGGTCTTCGCTCTGCTCCATAGTTCGAATAAGAAGAAAGCCACCGCCCCAAGTGTGAGCCCCGAGCATCGATTGACGGCCGGAGCTTGAGAGGTTTTATGAAAATTGAAGGAGAACCAATGACGAGTGGGACAAAGGTCGAGCCCAGCACGAACGAGGATATGATCACGCCTGCCAGTGAGTTCTCAGAGGGGGAGACAGAGGTTCGGGAGCCCCGGCTGACGAAGGGTACGTGGATCGGACTGGCGGTGATCGCAGCGATCGTGGCACTGGTTGTGATCTTCGGAATTGCCGCGCGTCACAAGTCGGAGAGCACGCTGGAGACGGATACAAAAGCAGCATCGATTCCATCTGTGAATGTGATCCACCCTGTCAGCTCTGTCTTGTCTTCGGGACTGGCGCTGCCGGGAAACACGCAGGCGTATGTGGACACACCGATCTATGCGCGCACAAGCGGTTATTTGAAGAACTGGTACTTCGACATAGGCGCGCATGTTCGCAAGGGACAGTTGATGGCTGTCATCGAGACGCCAGAGCTGGATGAGCAGCTTCAGGTTGCGCAGGCCGATTTGAAGAGTGCTGAGGCTAATCTCAACCTGGCGAATACGACCTCAGCGCGTTACCAGAATCTACTGACGACTAACTCGGTGTCGAAGCAGGAAACCGATGTTGCGGTGAGCGATGCGGAGGCAAAGAAAGCGGCGGTAGAGGCGTCCAATGCCGCTGTGCGCAGGCTGCAACAGTTGCAGTCGTTCGAAAAGATTTACGCGCCGTTCGATGGAATTGTGACGGCGCGCAATATCGATATTGGCGGACTGATCCAGGCGGGCGAGAATACTACGCCGAAGGAGTTGTTTCATCTAGCAGCTATTCAAAAGATACGCGTGTTCGTTTCGGTCCCAGAGGCCTACTCAACTTCTATCAAGGAAGGCGGGAAAGCTACTTTAACTCTGGATGAGTATCCGGACAGGGAGTTTGAAGGCACAATTGCGCGAAACTCGAACGCAATCGATCCAGCGACGCGCACGCTGAACGTCGAAGTTGACGTTAATAATTCGAAAGGCGAGTTGCTTCCGGGGGCTTATGTCTTCGTTCACTTTAAAGTTCCGGTTCGCTCTTCGAATTTGATGATTCCATCGAACACGCTTCTGTTCCGTGCGCAGGGCCTGCAGGTGGGAGTTGTGCGTGATGGCCGTGTGCAACTGGTACCAGTGACGATCAGCAAGGATCTTGGCGCCAATGTTGAGATTGCTTCGGGCCTGACTGCTAACGATGCTGTCGTTCTCGATCCGTCCGACTCACTGGCGAGTGGGCAGGAGGTGCAGGTGAAGAGCAAGCTGAGTGAGACCGCCAAGCAGATGCAGAAGAAAGAGGGGGATCAGTGAGGCGAGGACCGGCAACTCTGGCTGGCGCAACATTGCTTCTGCTCAGCGGATGCATGGTCGGGCCGAAGTATGTGAAGCCATCGGTCCCCATGGCTCCTGGATATAAGGAAGCAGGTCCGGACGCCTACAAGGAGAACTCGAATTGGCAGGTCGCTCAGCCGTCCGATGCGGCGCAGCGCGGTGATTGGTGGACGATCTTCGGCGATACAGAGTTGAACATTCTTGAGCCGCAAGTTGCGGAGAATAATCAGAATCTGAAGGCAGCGGATGCTCGCTTTCGCGAGGCCCGCGCTTTGATTCGGTTCAATCATGCATCACTGTATCCGACCGTCGGAGTGGCACCGTCTGCAGGGGGCGAACGCGAATCATCGAACCAGCCCTACTTCAACTTGAACAATGCCCAAGGGAACGGTACTGGGGTGATTCAATTGCCGGTGGATTTGAACTACGAGATTGATGTGTGGGGACGAGTTCGCCGCACCGTGAGTGCTGCGCGCGAGGAGGCTCAGGCGAGCGCGGGGGATCGACAGACGGTGCTGCTGAGCTTGCAGGCTGAGCTTGCGATCGACTACTTCGAGGCTCGCAGCGCAGATGCCCAGGAGAAGCTGCTGAACGATACAGTGAAAGACTTCGATGAGGCTTTACGGATCACGACGAATCGCTTTGAAGGAGGGGTCGCACCAAAGTCGGACGTCGACCAGGCACAGACACAGCTTGAGGCAGCGAAGGTGTTGGCGCGTGACATTACTCTGCAACGAGCGCAGTTTGAGCATGCAATCGCGATTCTTCTTGGGAAACCGCCAGCGTCGTTCGCTCTGCCAACCGCTCCGCTTAGTGCGCGCCCGCCGATGATTCCGACCGGATTACCGTCGGAGTTGCTGGAGCGACGCCCTGATATTGCGGCTGCGGAACGCCGGGTTGCGGAGGCGAATGACCGGATTGGAATTGCGCGGGCTGCTTTTTATCCGACGATTTCATTGAGCGGATCGATTGGTGTGGAGGGAACCTCGTTTGCGAATCTGTTTGATCCGGCGAGTTTGCTGTGGTCGCTTGGGCCTACGCTATCGCAGACGGTTTTCGATGCGGGACGACGAGCCGCTGTGTCAGAACAAGCCAATGCGAGCTACGACGAGACGGTTGCCAACTATCGACAGACTACTTTGACGGCGTTTCAACAGGTCGAAGACAATCTTGTCGCTCTGCGCGTTCTCGATCAGGAGGCCGGGCATCAGCATCAGGCGACGTTGGCGGCACAATCGGCAGAGCAGATATTCAACAACAGATATGTAGGCGGGCTCGACACCTATCTTCAAGTGGTGACCGCGCAGACGACCGAGTTGAATAACGAACGCAACGATATCGACATTATGCGCAGGCAGATGGATGCGAGCGTTCTTTTGATCAAAGCGCTGGGTGGCGGCTGGAACGTGGCCAACCTGCCGAAGCTGTAGTTTTAGCGGCCCGAAAGGTTGAAGGGCAGGTAGAACGAGAAGACTGACCCTTGCGACGGCTGGCTAGTCACGTCGATGGAGCCGCCGTGGGCTTCGACGATTGCCTTCGCAATGGCAAGTCCCATACCTGTGCCCTGCACGCGATAGCGCTGTCCCTGACCGCGATAAAACTTGTCGAAGATCATCATCTTCTCGAGGTCGTCGACCCCGGCGCCGCGATCGGCGACACTGGTGACGAGTTGATCTTTGGAGACCTCAGCGCTGACGAAGATGGGGCTTCCCTCCGGGGAGTATTTTGCTGCGTTCTCCAATAAATGCTGGAGTACTTTGGCGATGCGCTCCAGGTCTATTAACACTGGAGGGAGCGTGTCGGGCAGACGAAGTTCGAGAGGGTGATTCTTGAGCGGCCCCTGCACGGCTTCCAACGCCAGATCAACAGCCTCTCGCATCGAATGAAGGCGGAGGTCAAGTTTGATGTCGTTCGCATCGAGCTCTGCCATCTCCATGGCCTGGCCTACGAGCCGATCCAGCCGCGCGGCCTCCTCCTCGATCACCTGGAGCATCTCTCCGCTTTGTTCTGCGTCGAGAGAGGGTTCACTACGCAGGGTCGTGACGGCGGCGGTGATGGAGGTCAAAGGCGTTCGCAGCTCGTGCGCCACGGAGTCGAGAAGAGCGTTGCGCAGACGTTCGCTTTCGCGTGAGGCCTGGACGCGGGTCAGGGTTTCCACTGCGCCGGCGCGCTCTATGGCAATGGCGGCGAGGCCGCAGACGGCATCGAGCGCCTCGGGCGAAGTCCTGTTGCCGGTGATTCCGACTGCGCCGATGGGTCGGGTTCCGAGGAGGATGGGAACCAACGTGACGGCGCGTGCTTCGTCATAACGATGATCGCGGGTGAATGCCGCATCGCGCAGTTCCGCAGCGGTCACGTCCATGTAGTTTGGGCTTGAACGATAGATTCGATCTCTTTCGCGAAGGTAAACCGCGGCTCCGGTCAGATTGAAGGTCACCGCAATCATCTGCGGCAGGAGGTTGAGAAGGTCGATCACATTTCCGGTGACCAGCATCTGCTGGCTGAATTCGTATAGTCTTTCCGCCTCGCGCTGGCGGCGGCGCGATATCTTTGCTTCGCGGCGTGCGCGCTCTGCGAGTTGGCTGGCGACAATACCGGTTACCAGAAATGCCAGCAGAGCGACCCAGTTTCGGCCATCCCCGACAGTGAAGGTAAGGACCGGGGGGAGGAAGAAGAAGTTGAACGCTGCGGCTGAGAGGATGGAAAGGTAAATCGAGTGGCGTAGACCCCAGTTCGCCGCGACCAGAAGGATGCCGATCAGGAACGTTAGGGCTACGGTGGTTTCGTTGACATGCAAACGGAGAAAGTAGACCGCTACAATGACAGCTGCGCTCGCTGTGGAGATACTGTAGCGGACGATACTGCGTATAAGCTTTCGCTGCACTCCTTTATCTTATCCTTATGGGCACTCGCGACAATTCGAATCCGACGCTGAAGAGCCCGGAAGAATGGCTGGAAAAGGTCGCACCAGAGAAGATGCGAGGAACCTTCAAGCTTTTCCTCGGGTACGCACCCGGCGTCGGCAAGACGTACAACATGTTGAGTGAGGCGATCCGCCGGCATCAGCGCGGTGAGGACATTGTGATCGGGGTAGTCGAGACCCACGGCAGACCGCGTACTGCAGAGTTGGCCGCCCAACTGGAGCAGATTCCGCGCAAGAGAATTGAATATAAGGGCGTGGTCTTTGAGGAGATGGACCTCGACGGGATACTGGCGCGGCGGCCTCAGATCGTCCTTATCGATGAGCTGGCGCATAGCAACATTGAGGGGAGCAAACATCGGAAACGCTTCGAGGATGTTCTGGACGTTCTGGCAGCGAATATCGACGTGCTGGCCACGATGAATGTGCAGCACATCGAGAGCGTCGCGCCAACTGTGCAGAGTGTCACGGGCGTGATCATTCGCGAAACGGTTCCCGATTGGCTGGTGCAGCGCGCGGACGAGATCGTAATGGCCGATCTGACACCGGAGGCACTGCAAACGCGGATGCGGCGCGGAGATATCTATGGAATTGACCGTGCGGAGAAGGCGCTGGCGAACTTCTTTCGCCGGGGAAACCTGATTGCGCTGCGCGAACTGGCGTTGCAGCATGTAACCAAGGCGGTTGATCGCACGCTTACCGCCTACATGGACGCGAAACGCATCGAGGCCCATTGGGCCGTACGCGAGCGGATTGCCGTTTGCATCAGCTCTAACAGTTCCTCGCAGATGCTGATCGCACGCGGTGCGCGGGTAGCGGAAGGCGTCGGCGGCGAGTTATTCGTTCTGCATGTTGACACCGATGAAGACTTACCTGAAGAAGAAAAAAGCACGCTCGCAGCCAACCTGCAGTTTGCACGCAATCTCGATGCGCAGGTCTTCACCGTCAAAGGAAAAAGCATTGCGCATGCCGCAGCCAACTTCGTTCGCGAGAAACGCATTACTCACATCGTCTTCGGCCGCGCGGCGGTTCACGGTTTTCGCAAATACCTATACTACTGGGCGATTCAGCACTTTCTCAGCGAATCGCCAAATGTGGACGTCCATATCGTTACGCAACATCCGGAGCGCGAATGAAGCAGATCCCGCACGACCAGCAACACGCGAAGATACTTATCGTCGATGATGAACCTCAGATCACTCGCGTGCTTCGCACGGCACTTTCTACTCAGGGCTACTCGTTGCGTATCGCTGCGAATGGCGTTGAGGGAATGGAGGCTGTACACGCGTGGAAGCCTGATCTCGTCGTCACGGATGTTTCCATGCCGGAGATGAATGGGGTTGAGCTTTGCCGCGAAATCCGGGCGGTTTCGGAGGTGCCGATCATCGTTCTTTCGGTCCGCAATCAAGAGGCTATGAAGATCGAAGCGCTGGACGCCGGGGCAGACGACTATGTGACGAAGCCATTCAGCATTCAGGAGTTGCAGGCCCGCGTTCGCGCGCAACTGCGTCGGAGTCAGGCCGCCGAGTCCGAGACTCCGCAGATCATCTCGGCCGGCGATTTTTATATCGACATTCCACAACATCGTGTCGTGGTTCGAGGGCAAGATACGCACCTGACACCGAAACAATTCGACCTTCTCGTCTGTCTAGCGCAGCACCCCGGACAGGTGCTCACGCATCGAGCGTTACTCCATGCGGTGTGGGGGACCAACGCCGACCAGCCAGAATACCTGCGGGTCAACATTGGACAACTGCGCAAGAAGATCGAACTCACAGATGAGCCAGCGTATATCGTGACCGAGCCGTGGATTGGTTATCGCTTTCGACCAACTGGCAACGATGATTTCTAACCAGACCCACGATTCTAAAAGATGGCATGCCTATGTCATTCTCTCTGCCGCGTTGTTTTGGGCATTAACAATAAAACTGCTTGAGGTACGAGCCGAACCGACATCGGCAGATTCCCAACCCACTCCCCGTCGAGTTCGGCGTGAATGCGATGTTTCGCCTCAATAGGCGTGCAGAGAAACTCGGAGACACGGACTTCCTCCAGCCAAGGATTTTGCGCCTTCAATCCCAGGCGACTGAGAGCAAACCAGGCGGGTAAACCGACCGTTGCCGGTGGCTTCACGATGGACAAGAGGAGGTCGTTCTCGGATTGGGACCTCTCACTTGTCAGACGGCTGAATACGCCGCCAAGATTTGCGACACGAGAACACATAACGCTGACACCGCGCTGCTCTATCCACTCGCCACTGCTTGTTCGATATTTCACGTGGAACGGAGGGAAATTTCGCGTGAGGAAGAGCCTTAGAGCGTGGGCGTAGTAGGCGCTTCGACCGAGCTTTGATCTCTTTCCGGCAAGCAGCCGATACACAAGCGCGCCGTCAGGGCCGGCTCCCGCCATAACGGTGAAGTACCTGGTCACTTCGGATTCTCTGGTGGTATACCGCGCCTCGCCCACTGAAATTGCGCATGGTTCAAAGTTCAGTTGCTGTTCGAGAGCTTTGATTGGGTTGAGCGACAGATGCAGGTTACGCGCAAAGACGTTTGCCGTGCCGAGCGGCACGACGCCGAGCGCGGCGGTTGTTCCCACAAGGCCTTGCAGAACCTCGTGAACGGTGCCGTCGCCACCACAGGCAAAAACTGCATCACTCTTGTTGGCCGCGGCGGCTGTAATGGATTGCGCCTCTCCGGCCGCTGTCGTTAGCACGGCGGTCGCTTGCACGCCGCTTTGTTCAAGAGCCTGCGCCAAGGCACGAACCAGTGGCTGCAGATCTTTTCTTCGTCCTGCTGACGCGTTTACGACCAAAGTGGCTCGATGCACACTGCAAGACTCTCATACTCCAAAACCGAATGAACGGAATTGACGGCAGGAGCCTACGAATCTGATTGAATGAACTGTCAGTCCATGATTTGATCGTGTCTGCAGGTATGTTGCACTTCTCGACCATCAGGAGCTTTGCATGACCTACCAGGTTTCACGTAACGGGCAAATGTACGGACCGTATACGATCGAAGATCTTCAGCGCTACGTCGCGTCGGGCAACGTAATGCTGACGGACATGGCCAAGAGTGACACGATGCCCGATTGGGTGCCGGTGTCGCAGATTTTAGGTACAGTTGGTGCATCGGCGAGCCCGATGTATGCTTCGCCAGTTGCGTATCCTCAGGCCGCCAGCAGCCTCTATCCTGACCCGCCGAACCTGAACTGGGTCCTTGAGTTGTTGCTGGGTTTCTTTACGTGCGGGCTGTTCGTGGTGGTTTGGAATCTGGTTATCGCTGCCTGGGCAAACCGGGTGCAACCGGCGAGTAAGGCTTTGCTCTATTACATCATTGCTACCGTACTGGTTGTGCTGAACTTCGGAGGGTCGTGGGGGAGCGTGATTGCGATGAGCCATCATCAGCAGCCGCACCAAAACTTCGTGGGCGGATTTATCGGCATCGCCTCCTGGGTCGCTCGGCTCATCGCTCGCTTTACGCTGCGAGATACGCTTGAACAACACTTCAACGGACCTGAGCCGCTCGGTTTGCGGTTGAATGCAGTAATGACCTTCTTTTTCGGCGGAATCTATTTTCAGTACAAGCTTAACGAGATCAACCAACTGAAACAGAATCTTCGCTACCAGAACGTAGTGCGATGATTTCGATATTCCGAGGCCGTTTCGCGGAAATTCTGCGTGCGGCTGCGCCACTGACATTGGCCGCGGCGGGCGTTGGTGTTCTGGTGCGCTTTTCGCCGACGCAAAACAGCTTCTATCCGAAGTGCCCCTTCTATGAAGCGCTGCATCTGCAATGCCCGGGGTGCGGAGCCACACGTGCTCTCGCCGCACTGCTGCATGGACATTTCAGTGAAGCGATGTACCTGAACAGTCTTACCACGGCCCTGCTGCCAATCGCGGTGATCGGTGGTGTCCGTTGGTATTTTCGTTTTGTGAGGCACGAAGCCTATCACTGGCCTCAGGTATCAAGTGCGGCGATTTATGCCACACTTGCTGCCGCCACGATGTTTACAATCGTTCGCAATCTTCCGTTTGCCCAGTTGCAATAACAAGCAAAGCCGGTCCCCATAATTAGCAGGACCGTTTTGATTAGTAACGAACGGCGTTGAAGAAGAGTTATGCCTCGACCGCAACTGGCTCGGCTGCTGCGGGGGTTGCAGTACCGCCCTTCAGGTCCGTGCCACCAGGCTTGCGAATATCGATGCCGCCCTTGAAGAACGCACCATCTTCAATCGAGATACGTGCTGCGATCACATCGCCGGTGAGCGAGCCTTCGCTGCGAATATCCACGCGATCGCTTGCCTGGCAGTTTCCGCGAACTTTACCCAGCACAACGATCTCGCGTGCCACGATGTTCGCTGCGACCTGCCCGTTGCGGCCAACGGTGACGCGGTTGCCAGGAAGGTTGATTGCGCCTTCGACTTTGCCGTCGATGTACAGAGACTCAGAGCCTGTCAGCTCACCCTTGACGATCAGGGACTTGCCGATGGTGGCCTGCTCGCCGGTTGGTACCGCGGCAGCTGCATTGCCAGCTCCAACGGTCGCGGGACGGGTGGGGCTCGCCTCGAAGTTCGTCGCTGGAGTCGACGGACGCACCGGTTCTGGAGTCGAGGGAGTGTTGCTTCCAGTCTGATTCGGTTTCCACATGTTCGTTTGTATCCTTTCGTACTGCTTCAAAATGATCCGCCGCGGTCTGTCGCACGCGCTACCACGACGGCAGCACGCATACTTTCCACGATACTACTCTGCAAAGGCCCGCGGATTGCCCAGTATTCACAATCTATTCCACAACGTCTGAACCTTTTCCGTTACCTATGGAGTTCTTATTGACTTCATAGAAATTTCTTCCGCATATTCTCCCTTTTCTACCACCCCAAAAGTGTTATGCGCCCCGGACCCCGTACCGCATAGAAAAGACTGTGCGTCAGATAGCATGACAACAACTGAAAATCCCCTGTGAGAGCCCTATCCCTTGAGTTCGACTCCCCGCACGACCCGCGCCAGGCGGCAAATAGTTCCTCTTCTGCCGACCTTCTTTTTTTTGATTTTGCAGTCGATTTTTTTTGGAAATTCGCTTCTTGCGGCTGGTCCGAAGGTTCATACGGTGACGCTTGGGCCGTATCACAAGGTTCCCTACACTCAGCCTGACGCCACTCCAGACACCAAGGTGGATGAGACCAGCAGCCTTAAAGTGCGTCCTCTCTTTGTCGACGATCGCCAGAAAGAATGGACGACCGGCGAGATCCACGACGTCACTGATCGGACGTTCACGGTCCGTCGCGCGTTTCGACTCAACGATGCCCTGCCCAACGATGCTGCACCACATTGGATTTGGCAGCCCGGTCCGTGGCTCTCGGTTGACCGCGTCACCGGCCACATTACAGTACTTCATCTGCCTGACTTCGACTTCACTGTGTCGGATGTGGTTTGGTTCCGCGACTATGCGGCGTACTGCGGAATCTCCACGACAGCCAAGGGTGGCCTCTTCGCCGTTGTGTCCCAACTGGGAGCGCGTCGTCCTGTGGTCCAGAAGCAGATCGGCAAGTGGCCGGAGGCAGACCACTTCATTCCTGTCTGTCAGCCTGCCCAGTGGCAGCGCCTACCTACGCGGGTCACGTTGAAGCCGACTGGTGGCGAGGCCGCAACTTACGATGTGGTCGGCACCGTTTCCCTGTTGGAAGAGGGCGATAGCTCTGACGACCAGTAAGGTGGGCGAGCGCGGATAGCCTGACAGTGATTCCTGCGAGAATTCGGGTTGTCGCTGACCATTTGGTCACGGGTCAAAATCCGGTATTTGGTTTAGCATCAACGTCTACTTGAAATTCGCCAGCTGCGAAGCTGTGGATTTGCACTGCTTGCCGTGCAGGAGTCTTCGATTTGCTGAATCTGTTCCAGGGAATCAGACCGCTGAAGCGAGGCAGCGTCCTACGAGACGCGTTTGCCGGTCTTGCCTTTGCCGCCATGAATATTCCCCAGGCGCTCGGCTACACCCGGATCGCTGGAATGCCGGTCGTAACCGGCCTCTACTCCCTTCTCTTGCCGATGCTTGCATTTGCGACCTTCGGGTCGTCGCGGTTTCTGGTCGTCGCTGCAGACTCGGCCACCGCCGCGATTCTTCGCAGCGGCCTAACCGGCATGGCGCCCTCAGCGAGTACGCGGTACGTGGCACTGGCGGGCCTCGTTGCTTTGCTGACCGCTGTATTCCTACTACTTGGCCGTTTGCTCAAGCTGGGCTTCGTCTCCGACTTCCTCTCGCAGACGGTACTTGTCGGCTTCCTGACAGGGATCGGGTTTCAGGTCGGCATCGCAGTTTTGGGTCAGATGCTCGGCATCCAAGTCACCTCGCGTCGCACGATCCTCCAACTCGTGGAAATTAGTCGCGGCCTCCCGAAGGTTCATCTACCAACCTTGGCGGTGACCCTCGCTGTCCTTGCGTTCGTCTTTGCTCTCCGTTGGTCTGCGCCTAAGTTGCCCGGCCCGATGCTGGCCGTCATTCTGGCCATAGCGGCCAGCGCGTTGTGGAACTTTGCCGGACATGGGATTGCCATCATCGGCCCAGTGGTGGGCGGCCTGCCGCACTTTGCCATGCCGGACATCAGTTGGAGAGACGTTCCTCCGTTAGTGTCTGTCGCAGCCTCGTGTGCGGTCATGATTCTCACTCAGAGCGCCGCGACCTCTCGCGTCTATGCCGCGCGTCATCACGACCGACTGGATGAGAATCAGGACCTGGTCGGCCTCTCTGCGGCCAACGCCGCTGCTGCCTTCAGCGGGACTTTCGTCGTCAACGGCAGCCCCACGCAAACAGCGATGGTCGAGAGTGTGGGAAGCCAGAGTCAGATCGCTCAGGTTGCCACAGCTTGTGTGGTCGCGCTCGTCCTGCTGTTTCTGACGAAACCGCTGCAGTTTCTTCCGCAATGCGTACTCGGTACTTTGGTCTTCCTGGTCGCGATTCGCCTGATCAAACTGAATAGTCTCAGGTGCATCCGGCGGGAGAGCCCGGGCGAGTTTGCGCTGGCGGTGGGAACCACCATCGTCGTAGTTGTCGCCGGTGTAGAGCAAGGTATTATTCTGGCGATGGTGCTTTCTTTACTGCGCATTGTGCACCACATCTATCACCCGCGAACCGGCGTCATGGTCCCGGATGCGACCAGCATATGGAAGCTGATTCCCCCCGATCCGGGCGCCGCTACCGCGCCTGGACTTGTAATGTATCGATTTGGAGCCGCGCTTTTCTACGCAAACGCAAGCCGCTTCTGCGACGAAATTCTCCGGCTGGTGGGTCCGTCGCCGACAACCGTGCGCTGGGTCATCATTGATGGCGAGGCGATCACGAACCTGGATTACAGCGCGGCTCGAGCGGCTGAAGAGTTGAAGAAAAATCTGGCGGGCATGGGCGTCCAGTTCGGATTCGCTCGATTGCCATGGAACACGCGGGCCGACTTCGACCGTCACCATCTCACCGAAGCCATCGGCCCTGCGTGGATCTTCAACCGACTTCATGACGCAGTCGATGCTTTTGAGGCACTGGGGCCGGCCCCATCTGCCACGTTGGCGCAATCGTCCCCTACGTCGTAGCCGCACCCGAGATATAAGCTTCGAGGTGACGAATGGTCATCTCCTGCTCGTTGATGACTGAATTCACCAGATCGCCGATTGAGACGACGCCGACAACTGTGTTGCCTTCCGTCACGGGCAGGTGCCGGATGCGATGTTTTGTGATGATGCGCATGCACTCGCCCACTGTGTGCTTTGGCGAAACAGAGATCACCGGACTGCTCATGATCTCTGCAACCTGCGTCTCCTTTGACGAGCGCCCTTGAAGGATGACCTTCCGGGCGTAGTCACGTTCGGAGATGATCCCTAACAGCGATTGCTGCTCCATTACGAGCAGCGCGCCGACCTTCCGATCGGCCATCATTTCCACTGCCTGATACACGGAGGCGTCGGGCGCGATCGCCGCAACTGCCGCCCCCGACTTCTGCTTGAGTACCATACCGATTGTCGTTGCAAATTCCGCCATGGAGCACCTCGGGCCTCGAATAGTACCCCCGGGGCACAACCACGTGCAAATGCAAAAAAACAGTTGTTCTTCGCTAGCAGTATCATCAAGATATGCAATCTTTTGACGCTCTTCTTCGCGAAGCCGAGATTGTCCACGGCCACCTCTGCGCCGGCCAGATTCTCGGGGTCCGACTGGCGATGCTTGGTTGCGAACGGCTCGGCATCGAAGATCCCAAGGGCCTCGACCGCAAGCGCTTAGTGACCTTCATCGAGATCGACCGTTGCGCTACCGACGCGATTGCCGTGGTTACGGGCTGCCGTCTTGGTAAGCGTGCCATTAAATTTCGTGACTGGGGGAAGATGGCCGCTACCTTTGTCGACCTCACGTCGCCTTTGGCACCGCAGGGCGACAGTCCCGTCTATAGAGCCCTTCGCATCGCTGCACTTGAATCTTCCAGGCAGCGTGCTCGTGAACTATTTCCACATGTCGAGAACAAAAATCTGCAGCAGATGCTTGCTTATCGCGAGCTTCCGAATAAGGACCTCTTCCATGAAGAGTGGGTGGCGGTCCCGATTCATCCACGTGAGATGCCCGGCTACAAGTCAGCACGCATCACCTGCGCGCAGTGTGGCGAAGGGATTAACTATGATCGGGAGCAGCTTCGCGGCGGACAAACACTTTGCCAGGCTTGTGCCTTCCCCGAGGCCCGCTACTATAGATCGCTCACAGAGAATGAGCTTGGACCTAACAGCGAGGCCGGCGCGGAAACCTCTCCGCAACCGGCCTGCGAACATTGTTAGTTAGGCGCTGGCTGAGGCAGCGTCATGCGTTGATTACCAGCGTCCGCGATGGTCGTAGTGGTAGCGGGCATATTCGTGGGCACGTACCCACTCCGCGTGCTGACGCTCGCGTTCGAAACGCAGCCGAGCGTAGTAGTCCGGTCCATAGTAACCGTAGTAGCCCGGATAACCAACCCGGACGCCCACGGCGAGCTGCTGTGCGTCAGCCTTCGCCGGTACAGCCAACGCGACTGCGCCTGCGAGTAAAGTAACCGTTACGGCCTTTGCAACCATCGCTTTTACGTTTGTAATCTTCATAACAACCTCCTGCCTACACCAAATGAAACACGCCTTCGTAATAGCGGTTGCGCGCAACTATCATGGGGATCCGGTGTCGCGACGCCCGAGTCGGAAGATTATGCATCTGTAAAGGCAAGGTGTCCTAATGCCGCAACCAGTCATCACATTTCTTCGCCACTCTCTTGCTTTGAAGGCCGCAATGGCCGCTTGCCTTGACGATCCCAAGCCGGAAGTCGTTCATAAGCTTCGTTCCAGCGCTCGCCGCCTGGAAGCCGTGCTCGAAGTATTGAATTCCTCTGCCGATCTGCCCACACTTCCGAAGAGATCCAAGGCTTTCAGGCGTTCACTTCGCCAGATCCGTCGGGCTTCCGGAGCAGTGCGCGATCTGGATGTTCATCGTGAACTTCTCAGCTCTTACCAGGCAGTAAGCGGTGCGACCGAGTTAGACAAGGAGCTACAAGCGCTGAGAAAAAAGAAGGTGAAAAAACTGCATCGGCAGATCCTCGCGGATGAAGATGAAATCCGCCTTACCCTGGACAGGCTTGAGGCAACTGTTGCGGGACTTACCGACCTCAACCTCAGCGGAGGAAATCTCGTCGATGCAGCGCGAAGCTGGCTGGCCCCGGCGATGCGCGGTCTCAATCCTAGCGAGGATGAGGACCTCCACTCGATCCGCAAGGCCTGCAAGACAGCACGGTACATCGCAGAGATCGGCGGCGAATCCTCTAAAACCGCGGCGAAGTTTGCAAAGCGTATGGAAAACGTCCAGCAGACTGCCGGAGCATGGCACGATTGTCTCCTTTTATTGAACCAGGCCCATGCCAGCCTTCCGGACAAAAGTCCTTTCACTGAAAGACTTTACGTAAAGACGGAACTACTGCGCCGCCGTGCCGAGTCCAAAGCGGCTTATCTGCTGAAGGCCTGAGTCGCGGAGCACTCGCGCCCGGATGGTGTAGACTGAACCTCAACATGACGGTCTTCCGCAAATTCGCGCCCCTGTACCTCATGCCCACTCGCTGTTGTTGTAGCTAGTCCTTTCTTAGTAATTCCCCTTTCCAAAAATTTAATGCGGTAGCTCACACGTTTTTACGTGCGGCACGCTTCTTCCAAGGAGATTTCTCCATGTCCACCCCTCGCACCCGTCTTTCTTTTTCCACTGATACCTGGGCAATTGTGTTGTCTCTTGCTCTCGCCGTCATCGTTCGCGTCGGCCTGCTCAAAACCGTCGCCTGGTAAGCATCGAAGTCCGCGCCCCAACAAATTCTGCACCAAGGAGAACTTATGGCCGCCTCAGTCGATCTTCCCGATCTTCGCAGAGAGTATCCCCCGCACGCCCCGGGCCGCGTTCCCGCCGAGCGCTCCTCGCTTCTCGGTTTGCTTCCGGGCATTGCGCTTCTGGCGATCGTCGGCTACGCGGGCAAGTTTGTCGAACACTTCATTAATACCTATGGGAAGAGCCACCATTACGTCCTTCCTAACATCGAGTATGTCCTCTGGGCCATCCTCTTTGGCATCGCGATCGCCAATACCATCGGCCTTCCACGAATCTTTCGTGCTGGGGTTGCTACCTACGAGTTCTGGCTGAAGGCAGGAATCATCCTGCTTGGTGCACGATTCATCCTCGGCGATATCCTCAAGCTCGGCGGAATTTCGCTCGCCCTGGTCTTTGTGGCGTTCGCCTTTTCGCTGACGTTCATGACCTGGCTAGGGCGCACGTTTAAACTCGGTCCCCAACTCACCACGCTTCTGGCCGTTGGCTCCAGTGTTTGCGGTGTTTCTGCCATTATCGCCACTCAGGGCGCAATCGACGCAGACGAAGAGGACTCTTCCACTGCTATTGCTGCGATTCTGGCACTCGGCGCAATATCGCTGTTCACCTTCCCGCTCATTGGTCATGCACTGCACATGAGCGATCGTGCCTATGGCCTTTGGGCTGGTCTCGCCGTCGACAATACTGCCGAAGCCACTGCCGCCGGAGCCCTCTATTCCGATGCTGCGGGCAAGTTCGCCGTGCTTGCTAAGACCTGCCGCAATGCTCTTATTGGCTTCGTCGTCTTGGCCTACGCTATCCAGTGGGCTCGCAAGGGCCTTGCCAGCCGTGCAGCCACGGCGCAACTGGAGAACAAAGCGGCATTTTTATGGAAGAAGTTTCCCAAGTTCGTCCTCGGTTTTCTCTTTATCTCGCTTCTCGCGACGCTCGGGTCGTCGACTAACCCACACGTAGCTGCGCTGGGCTTCTCGAAACCTCAGCTCACGGCGCTTGGGAACCTAAGCCGCTGGGCCTTTCTGCTCACCTTCGCCGGTGTAGGACTGCGCACGAATCTGAAGGATCTCTTCAAACAAGGAGCGAGACCGTTCATCGTTGGGGCCGTTGGCGAGGTAGCTATCGCCGCCATTACTTTGCTACTGGTTCTTGGGGCTAATCACTTCTTCCATCTCTAAACCGACGGCTACTGCGCGGTGCCCGGTTTGCTTGCTGTCCACGGGCGAGCCGTGCGTCTGCGAAGGGAAGTTGTCACGTTTTCGTCAGCGTCTGATCGGCGGACATCAGGCTATGGTAGCCTCCTGCAAGGGGTTGCATTATTCAAGACCTGCAATCCCCAACCGTTACCGATGCCTGTAATACACCCAAATCCTGGCAGATTCCTGTTTTTCGCATTCTCCCTTCTGCTTCCAATCGGTCCGTTGTGCTACGCACAAACTGCCTCGATACAGCCGGTCTCATCGAGCAAAGTTTCGGCAGACAGCTCCACTTCGCTGCCCGATGCACCGGAACCACAGGTAGCCACGGGATCTCCTGCAGGCGCAGCGGCCGATCCAACCGACCGACCGGACGTTACCTTGGCCGGCACCCCGAAGCGGTTTTTGCTCGACCAAAAGGCAATCTGGACCAGCCCGCTACATGTGCGGCCTAGCGATGCGGTCTGGCTGCTGCCGCTAGGCACGGCAACGGGCTTGTTGATCGGCAGCGATCAACACACCATGACATCGCTGATCGACATCAACGCAAACGATAGGAGCACTTTTAATACCCTGTCGGACGCTGGTGTAATTGCGCTTGGCGCGGCGCCTGCGAGCATGTACCTATGGAGTCTATTCAACTACGCTCCACAAGCCCGCGAGACCGGCTTGCTGGCTGGCGAAGCGGTTGCGGACAGCCTGACCGTGAGCGAAGTGGGGAAATTCATATCTCGACGTGACCGTCCACTCGTAAACAACGCTAAGGGGGACTTCTTCAGTTCGAGCCCCACTGAGTCGTCGTTCCCTTCGAATCACGCGACCGCGGCATGGGCGCTCGCGGCAGTAATCGGAGATGAATATCCTGGCTGGATTACACGCACTGCGGTCTACGGGCTGGCAACCGGAGTGAGTGCAAGCCGAGTGCTTTCGGAACAACACTTCCCGTCGGATGTCCTGATCGGAAGCGTGACTGGATGGCTGATCGGGCACTACGTCTATCGGGCGCACCACAACTTCAGCCTGAACCCGTTCGATTCCACGCCAATGCCAGGAGACTTCGGGGTTCCACGGACGCTCAAGACGCAGCAGGCAGGTGGGCCATCGCAGCCAGTGCTCGTCGCTCATCATCCCCCGCGGCTTTTTACGGAAGACGATGACCCCGACAGCATCGGATCAACGAATGTACCAATGGATAGTTGGGTCTATCCTGCGCTTGAAAGACTGGCTGCGATGGGGTTCATTCCCGGCCAAAGCGTCTCGATTCGCCCATGGACACGGCAGGAGTGCCTGCGACAGCTGAGAGTCGCAGAGGATCTGGCCGATCGGGAGGACTACAGCAGTCCGAGTCTCCTCAAACAAGCTCGCTTGCTGATAGCCGACCTCCACACCGAGTTCGAAACCGGACCGACCTACTACGAGTCGGCGAGTCTCGAATCGGTCTACGGGCGATTTGGAACGATTGCGGGCCCAGCATTAGCAGACAGTTTCCACTTTGGCCAGACCTGGTGGAACGACTTCGGTCGCCCACTTGGCCGAGGCAGTAGCGGAATACTCGGGTATTCAGTGCGCGCGCGTTACGGGCGTCTGTTCTTCTACGACCGTCAGGAACTGCAGCATGGTCCAGGCAATCCGGCAGAATCGGAGGAGAGGAATCAACTGATCAACGCACTGGATCAGATACAGCCGCAATTCGATCCACACATAGAGCCAATACCCGAGAGAGCTGCGTACACTCAACAGCGCCCGATTGAACTCTACGGAGGGATCGCGTTTGCGGGCAATGAGGTTTCGTTCGGTAAACAAGAGCTTTACTGGGGACCGACAAATATCGGCCCGCTTGCTTTTTCCAGCAACGCGGAGCCAACTTACAGCCTGCGCTTTGTATCGACGAGGCCCCACCCTTTCCCGTTGGTTCCATCCCTCGGCACGTATCGTTTCGATGTCGTGCTGGGAAAGCTATCCGGACATAGTTATCCAGCACGTCCCTGGTATAACGGGCAAAAAATTGCCCTGAACTTCGGAGACAACCTTGAAATGAGCTTCACACGCTGGTCTATCTTCTGGGGGGTAGGACATCCGATCACATTCCACAGCTTTAAAGACAATGTCTTCAGCTTCAACTCAACTGGTACAGGCGCGTATGGAGATCGGACTGATCCAGGCGATCGTAAGAGCAACTTCGACTTCAGCTACCGACTTCCCTTTTTGAGTCGGATCGTCACGCTTTACGCGGACGCATACTCCGACGACGATCCTAGCCCGATTGCCGCGCCGCGTAGAGCCCTCTGGAGTCCGGGCATTTACTTTGCACGATTACCCTTCTTGTCGCACATGGATCTGCGCGTGGAGGCCGTAAGTTCCACTGGTCTCGCTGCCAACTTCGGCGGCCAGCACTACTTTATCAACAACCAATATCTAGACGGCAATACAAACAAGGGCTTCCTGCTGGGCAATGCTGTGGGTCGCGACGGGCGCGCAATCGAAGGTCGCACCGGCTACTGGTTTTCTGCGCGAACAAGACTCGAAGCAGGTTATCGCCAGAACAAGATAGGAAACGACTACCTACCCCACGGCGGTACGATAACGGACGGTTTCGTGAACGGCTCCTATGCCTTCAACCGCCATTGGCAGGCGCAAATCTTCACGCAGTACGAGCGATTCCTGATTCCCTCATACATGAATGGGTCGCAGCACAATACAAGCGGATGGCTGCAGATTGCGTGGACTCCAGAACTTCATCTGCACCGATAGCAGCGCTTTACACTCTGTTCAATCGAACAAAGTGTAATAATGTCGGGCGTACGTGTACAGTTCCTTTTCAGCTCAGGTATGGGTTCCGCAGAATCTGAGGCTGCCCGTGACTGTGTGAAGCTTGCTTGTGCGCGTGATCAAGAATGTGCATCTGGAAGACTTGGCTAATCCAAAGTGCATTCTTGAGCAGCCGAAATTCATGGAGAAGGTTGTAAGGATATGTCTTACGCATTTCATTTTGGGAATTGAACTCGTTGATCGCGAGATACTCACCTTGCGAAGGATTATGTTCCGGGTGCAAGATGTCGTCTAGAAACATCAGTACTTCTGGTAAATACAGGTCTGCGGTGCCAGAAAAGACTTTTAGGCATTCGACTGTGCTGGAGTAGTAATCAACATCAATAACAACATATCCGATCGGGCAACCGGGTTGTAGCGCCGAAAGAAACGGACCGATAGTTTCGGAAATATCTCCGATAATAAGCTGGGTGTTCGGGGGCAATCTACGGATAAGTTGCTCATAGTCCTGCATAGGAAAGTCGCCTTGACGATACACATCGGGATGGTCCCGGTAGTCCAGAGGCGGTGGCATCCCCTTCCCAGAGTCAAACCCAACAACCTTGATATCGACTCCCGTAGCCTTGGTCACTCGGCCGGCGATTTCGGCCATGTTCATCAGACCAGTGCCATTCGCGACCCCAAATTCTATAGCGGTGTAAGACTGATAGCCATACTGTTTGGCAAATTTTGCGGCCTGTAAAAGACAGAAGGCGTTGTGCTGCCTAACGATGAGGTCAAAATATACTTTCGCCTCGAAAGTACCCAATGCTGCCACAAAGAGAGAGAGAATATTAAGGTGTAAAGGCTCGCTTAATCTCTCTCTAAATACTCGCTCCCAGATCCTGCGTTCATTCAGCTTTCGAAAAAAATGCAAAGTAGACCTTTCCTAATGTAAATAATTTTCCCACACTCTTCTCCGGAGGCAAGAGCTGGAAATATTCGTGATACTGAGCTTCGAATTCGATAGAGCCATAATCTGTAGGAGTGTCAACTCTTTTACTCCAAAAACACGATTCATGTTCAATCGACACTTCAAACCATCGCCAAACAGATTCGGCAACTCTGCCGAGTCGACAACCTAGCAATTTAGTCGTGATTTCGGTCTTTCTTATAGACGTGCTTGTTCTCAACAATGCCCTTCTTGAACACGGTTCGAACCGCTTGACGGAGAGCGATATCACCCTGCAAGACGAGGTCGCGCACTGGCTGTTCCGGACGGCCGCGGAACGAGGTGACGTGAAAGTATTCGTGGTCCTCAAGAGGCTTCGCAGAGAAGTAATAGTTGGACACGCAACAACGCGAACGATCTACCACAACCTGACTCACCGAGTGCCACGATTTTTCGTGCGTCGCCATGATCGCAAGCCGGTTGAACAGCGCGGGAATTACCCGTTGCGGCTCTTTGGGGCCGTTGTCCCATAGTTCCAGATTGCCACCGTATTCCTCGCGCCAGTCGGGCGTCACGTAGTATAGGAGATTTATTACTCGATACATCTGACGGTTCTTGTCGTGAGAATTGTCCAGGTGAGGATTTAGAAAATTATCCTTGGCCATCAAACTTATCCCGCCAGCATAAAGATGCTCATCTGGAACCATCCCTTGAATACCGGTTATCTCTTCTATTACCTTTAGAACCCTCGGGTCCTGAAACGCATAAACAATTTCCTCAAGGGCAGAAGAATATTTGTTCATCTGCGCGGCGACATACTTATTCTCACGAAGGCTCTTCTTGAGCATCATCGTGTCTTTATCAGGGAACGCTTTGAAAATATTTACGACCTCTTCTTCCGGCAAGAGGTGATCGATCACGCAACTCTGAACGATATGCTCCTGAAATTCACTGCGCATTCGTTCACGTTCTTCAATAAGTCTCTTTTCAATAATCGCTGCGTATTGGCTGCGATCCATATCCTATACCTCTGTCATTCCTGTTTTGTGCTCTCAACTACTTCCCTCCGGGATTTGAAATTGAGGGACTAAAACAATAAGGCTTCGCGTCAATTAGCAATCTTCACTTCCAGAATGCCGAATTCATACTGAATCTGCGCTTCCATTCCGGACTCAGTTTCTTTTCCAAACGGCCCAGCCTATAGCCCAGCAGCTTGAGCGCGGTTCGAACCAGCGCGGAAGGGATGAGCAGTTTGGATGATGGCCAAAGATGTCTCAACTCCGATCGTACAAAACGGCCACCTTCGCCGGATGCACCTCCGAATTCGTCCAACAGCCAACTCTCCTTCGCGTGCAGTACTCCGATATCGAAGTAGCGTTTGAACTCCTGTATCCAAGTATAACTATGGGAGTGGTTGACCTGTGCATCCGCCACATAAGCTATCTTCCATCCTGCCAGCAGCAGCCTGGCGGCTGTGATTGTATCTTCTCCGAAGATGACATCGCATGGGAAACCACCGACGGCCATGAGCGCGTCCCGCCGATAAGCCGCAAAAGCATTTGAGATGAAGATAGCCTTGAACCCAAGTTGCTCTCGGCTAGCCAACGTTCGAGTACTGGACTGCGCAGGGTAGTTGTAGAAGCGCGCATGCGCTTCAATGTAGGTCGCTCCCAAACGCGGAAGCTGACGCCCGTACGCAGCTGCAACCATCGGATCGACGAAGGCGCTGAGCAAACGAGTCACGGCGTTTGATCCCATCACTTCTACGTCTTGCGTTAGAAACACGAGGATTTCCGCGTCGGGCAATAGCTTAAGCGCGAGCTGTCTTGTTCCGCCGTGATTGAAATCCGACCGAGGTATCACATGAAGTCGGAAGCCAGCAGCCGTCGCCAGAATCGCGGTTCCATCGGTGGAAGAGGAATCAAGTATTAGCACCCGGTCCGATGGAACACATCCTAAAAGCGATGTCGTAAGGCGAGGCCAATCCTCGGCGGCATTCAGAGTGGGTACAACAACGAAAAAATTCACCGTTTAGAGCGTATCACTATTGAAAAGGCTCCTTAGCGAGTTGTACCCTCCGTCTGGCTTGACAATCGAGATGTCCAAGCACGGTCTTCACCAGCTCTTTCCTAGAAGACGACGGTGGCTGCCGCGATAGCTATGCCAAACTGACCGACGATCTGGGCAATATCAACGATCAGCCGTATCGTATTGCCCTTTGTCAGATTCAGAGGGACTACAACCGTGTCACCCGGATACAAATGCAGTGAATCGAAGTTGTTTCCTCGTAAAGAAGAACTGTATTGCTTGCTGATCACAGACCCGCTCGCACGGATCACATAAGCCCGGCTCTTATCAGCGTCTCGATTCGTTCCACCGGCTAGTCTAATGTACCCCCCCAGCCGACGTTCCTGGTCGAACACGAAGGAGTTCTGATTGTAGACCGCTCCGTCCACGCTTACGGTAGATGGAACACGCGGAACGATGAAGCGATCTCCGTCTTCAAGCGGAAGATCGGGAATCTGACTCAAGTCGTGGCTGTCTGGCTTCAAATCCAATACGATTCGTCCAGTGGATCTCACTTGTCGCAAGCTGGCGATAATGGCCTGATTCTGTGACTGAGCGGCAGTTGCAGCTGCTGTGTCTGAAGCGCTGATAGCTCTCCCGGCGTTATTGGTCGCATTTGTACTCACCTGAAGCGCGATCTCATCGACATACTGATTCAGACGCGCTTGCTGAACGCGGCGTGTTGACTCGCGGGTGAACTCTGAACCATACAAATAAGCTTCCGAGGTAAACCCGCCGGCACGCTCTACCAGGTGTCTGAGAGTTTCGCCTGGCTGAACACTGTACACCCCTGAAGAGGCGAACTCTCCATCCAACCGTACGAACCGAGTCTGCTGCTCTTGAGGAACACTAATGTCCGCCTTCGAGAAGACCGTAACCACGTCTCCGGGAAGCAGCTCCAGGTCTTGCGTGGAATCTCCCTGCAGGACAAGCTTTCCAAGGTTGAATGGAAGAAGAGATGTCGTCAGAGTCTCCTTACTCTGGCGCTCGACGACAGCGTAACTCCAGTCGATATCTGGCTCGCCCAACTTGACATTGTTCTTTAGGCGAAATTGGCCCGCCGACGAATTTTCGACGGTCGATCCTAGGCTGGCGCTTGCTGCGCTAACACGATTCGAGGGTGGTGGCTGCGTGGATGAGAAACCGTTTTGCGGAAATGTAGATCCGGGCGTATTCGAGTAGTTTCCTGGATTAGCGCTTTGATTATTGGAGCCAGTCGCATTCGTTCCATTTGCTACGTTTGCCGCTGATGACGGGCTATACCGGTCATTGGAACCACTCAACGAGGTTTGCGATGCGGGAATTTTAATGCAGTCAAGTCCGCCGTCGGTTGCAACATCCGCTTCGCCGTTCATATCTTGATCTGGCGTTCGATAGCTGCTTCCCTCTTCATTCCCGAAAGCCAGTCCAATCAGATTCGGATTTCTGGTGGAAGAATATCTCCAGTTTGGGTTCGATCCCTCATCTCCAACAGGAATTCCGTAACGCAAGTTGGGTATGCCGTACGGCGTCAAAGGAAGGCATGTGGGGATATATGTCAACGTAGGCTGTCCGAGCTGACTTCGCTTGAGCCAATAATCACGAGTGATGAGCGCATCCTTATCCGGCAGGAGATCGCGGACGCGCATTCCGGGCTTCCATGTATAACGTCCAGGGTTCGCTACATTTCCGCGTAACGTCACTGCATCTTTGTATTGGCTGACCACTGCATCGATTTCCAACAGGTCGCCATCCTGCATCACGGTTGCCCTTCCGCGTGCATCAAGGGCCACCTCCGTCATGCTGCGCCTTCGGTGATCGTCGACGCGCTCTAACCGAACTCTTTGTCTCGAAGCCACGTTTGATAGCCCCGCAGCAAGCTCGAGAGCGTCATCCATGGTCGTATCGCCCTGCGATTTCAGCTCATAAATTGCTGGCTTGTTGACACTGCCCGAGACAGCTATCTGCGGGCCAGCAGGAGGGATATAAATCACATCGCCGGGCAATAATTTCTCGTCCTTCGATTTATCGCCACGCAGCAACAGGTCATACAAATCGAAATCGACAACAACTTTACCTTCGCGCTTCAACTGAATATGTCGAAGGCTCCCCTGCGGTGATGGGCCTCCTGTCGCGAAAAGTGCGTTGGTCAACGTGCTCAAGGAGCTGATCGTGTAGCTACCTGGCCTTCGTGCCTGGCCAACCACAAACACCTGGATTGACCTAAGCTGCCCCAGATTCACACTAAGGTCAAAGTTCCTAAAAACCCTACTGACCTGACTCTTCAGGAAGTCGTGCATCTGATCGGATTTAACGCCAGCGACGTGAATCGAGCCTACCTGAGGTACGAAGATGCTTCCAGATCGATCCACTAAAAAGCGGCCATTAAGCGTGACCTGACCCCACATCTGGATGATCAATTCGTCCCCAGGCCCGACGACATAGTCTGGCGTAACCGGAACCAAATTGACCGGTGCAAACGTGGAAGGCAGATTGCGAAACAGATTTACCCCATAAATCGGCAACATTTTGCCAATCGAGTTGGCAACCAGAAGCTGAAATTCTGTCGGCGAATCCAGAGGGAGACGCGCCAGTTGATTCTGGTTTTGTTGTTGATTCTGAAGATTATTTTGCGTATTGGTCTGGGTGGTGTCCTGCCCAGGCACAACAATCTGCGGTACGGAGTTTTGCTGTTGCTGATTGCTCGAAGGATTTCGTACCGGAACGTTACCGTCGTCCGGAGTTTGGCACGTAGGATCATTCGGGTCACAGGATGGCTGCTGTCCGATTTGTCCTCCCAATCCCTGACCGAATTGATCCAACTGAGCCGATGACGTGAGCGTCCCGAACACAGTAAACAGAAACACAAATCCAAACCTGCATACTCTGGGGGAACTACCAAACTGCATCTGCTCTATTCCTCGTAACCTTATTTGCCTGTACTGTTCATCATACAATCAGCATCCGATAACTCGTTGAAATGAGTTATCGAACAGTTAACCTCGGCTGTCGCAACGGACGGTCTCGGTGACTCTTGCCTTGCCGATGCATTCGGGAGCGATCTTCAAACGAACCTCTCAGCGCAATGAACTGACGAGTTCGCATGGTCGCACAACCTATTGTGCCTGCTGCTGTTCAACGGCCTGTCCGACGCGCAGCATAGTGGCTTCATCGAAGTGCTTGGCCATGATCTGAAACCCTATCGGCAACCCTTCCTTCGTTTGCCCACACGGTACGGAGACGCCGCAGATTCCCGCCAGACTCGCCGCCACGGAGTAAATGTCCTCTAAATACATCTGGACGGGATCGTCTGTCTTTTCGCCAAGTTTAAACGCCGGGGTTGGAGTTACTGGGGCTACCAGCACATCCACATCCGCAAAGGCCGTCATAAAGTCCCGTGTCAGGAGAGTTCGAACCTGCTGTGCTTTGCGGTAGTAGGCATCATAGTAGCCCGCGCTGAGTGCATAGGTGCCCAGCAGGATCCGACGCTTCACTTCGGCACCGAAACCCTGGTCTCGAGTCTTCCGAAACATCGCTGACAGAGTGTTAGCCTCAGCCGCCCTCAGCCCGAACCTGACCCCATCGAACCGAGAAAGGTTTGATGAAGCCTCAGCCGTAGCGATGACGTAGTAGGTGGGAATTGCGTATTTCGTGTGCGGTAAACTTACCGGCTTTACCACGCACCCCGCCATCTTTAGACCATCAATTGTGGACTCAATTGCACGTCGAATCTCCGAATCCAATCCCTCGCCAAAGTACTCCTCTGGCACCCCGATCCGTAGTCCATCTACCGGTTTCGCCAGATCGCCGACATAGTCGTTAACCGGCCTGCTCGATGAGGTTGCGTCCATAACATCTTTACCCGCAATCACCTGCAGGACGCTCGCAGCGTCTTTCACAGTCTTCGTCAACGGTCCGACGCGGTCCAGAGAGGACGCGAATGCAATCAATCCGTACCGGCTGACCCTTCCATAGGTCGGCAGAACGCCGACGACGCCGCAGAAGGCCGCTGGCTGTCGAATCGACCCACCGGTATCGGTACCTAGCGTTGCCGTCGCGAAATCAGCCGCAACAGCCGCCGCAGAACCGCCGCTCGAGCCGCCCGGAACCCTGCTCAAATCTCTTGGATTCAGCACCGGACCATACGCGGAATTTTCATTCGACGATCCCATCGCGAACTCGTCGCAATTCAGCTTACCTAAAAGTATCGCCCCAGCCGCTTCCAACTTCGCAACTACAGTCGCATCATATGGCGGCCGGTACCCTTTCAAGATAAGTGAACCAGCCGTTGCTGGAGCACCCTGCATTACAAGAACATCTTTGATCCCCACCGGCACCCCGGCCAGTGGCGGCAAGACTTCGCCTTTCGCTGCCATTTCGTCGATCTTCCGAGCCTGCGTGATCGCTCGCTCCCGACTCAGCGCCAGAAAACTATTGATCTTGCCATCGAGAGAGGCGATGCGGTCGTAGTGCAATTCCGCGAGCGCCGTTGCCGTCGTCTTCCCCGAAGCTATTGCCTGCCGCGCCAAATCGATTGTCAAATTCTCCAAATTCACTACCTTCTCACTCACCTTTCAATCACCTTTGGCACCTTAAAGAATCGCCCGTCAGTTTCCGGCGCTGAAGAAATCACATCAGCGCGATCAAGCGACGGGCGCACTTCGTCCGTTCGCAGAGTCTCTCCTGGGCTGAGCAGGGTACCGCCCAACATCGCACCGACCTGCGCCATCGCGGGAACTCCAGTGGTATCCAGCTCATTCAATTGGTCGATGTGGCCGAGAATGGCGTTCAGGTCTCTCTGCATCTTCGGCTCTTCCTCAATCGTTAGCTCCAGATTCGCCAACTCCGCCACCCGCTGAACATCGTCCAGAGTTACTCCAACCCGTTCCTTCGTCACTTGTAATTCCTCTTCCTCTCAAAGTGTATCTCGCTCACCGAAACCCCCGAAATACGAGCCAACTCTCGGGCAAGCAGATGACGCGTGCTTATCATCTGCCGGAGCCAAGCGCCATCTTCTACCTGTACATGAACAACGCCGTTTCCGAATCCCACGACTCTTCCCCTCTCGGCCATTGCCTTGCCGCATGCCACCGGCCATGCCGCCGACAATCTGTCCTCCGCCTGGAGCGCTTGCAGGCTTCTCCCCAGGGAACCTCTCAACATGTCTCGCATTCCTTCTAAAGACATCGGAAAAACTCCAATAAAGTTGTCATTAAGGAAATCGTGGGCCTAGTTCTAAGGATTTTCTGTGCGAGATCCGGCTACGTGCTAAATCGAACGCCGCTCAGTTTGGTTCTCGGCACACCCTGGAAGGAGTGTTTTGCCCTAGATTGAGAACTCGTGGACGCAAAGTCAAGAGACGACACATTTTTAGACGAAGAACTCGAATCATGGTTCGTCAATGATGTTTTCGCGATTTCTATGAATCGTCGGCCTAGTAGGCTCCGTCCTGGTTCACGACTGACGCAAACGTCTTCATCAGAATCCAAATATCTCGCATCAGGGACCATCTCTCGACGTATTCACAGTCAAGAGCGACACGTCTTTCATAACTCAATGCACTTCGTCCCGACACCTGCCACAGACCGGTCAACCCGGGCTTGACCCTACAGTAGCAGTCGAAGCATTCACCGTACTTCTCCACTTCTGCGGCTACAATCGGCCGTGGCCCCACAAGACTCATCTGGCCAACTAGTACATTCCAAAGTTGCGGCAACTCGTCGAGACTGTATCTCCGGAGAAAACGACCCAGAGGAGTAATCCGCGGATCCTTACGAAGCTTGTGGGTTCTGTTCCATTCTGCCCGGGCCTTTGGATATCGCGCCAGATGCGCCTCCAGAACTTCAGCTGAGTTAATACACATCGTGCGAAACTTCCACATCGAGAAAAAAGAACCGCTCTTGCGAATCCGCCGATGCGAATAAAAGACAGGGCCGGGCGAGCTTAGTTTTACAGTCGCCGCCACTATGCCCAGCAAGAGGAGAACGACCGGCATCGAAATCAGAACCAGCGCAATGTCGACAAAGCGTTTGATCACCCGATATCGGAAAAACTGTGACGGAGTTTCGTATGCTCGATGTGAGCTATCCAACGCGCTGCCGACTGACTCCGGATACGAATAAGAACCTTCAATAGCCGCTGTCCGCGACTCGGGAGATTGATATTCAGCCTGCATTCGAATCCTGTATCTGTCCAACTCGTATGTTCGCATCTTTCGCGTCACATCAGTCGGACCGGTTCCTGTTACACGCCTTGTGTCGCGGTACTTTCTCTAATCCGCTTCCGAAATAAGCCCGGAGACGGCCGCGCTTCCAAATCACTTCCACCTGATTGCTACGTGCTTCCCGCCCATGGACCTTACGATGGTCTCTTTGCTAAACCGGGTTGGACCAAGCCGACGACTGGGAATCAAAGCGCATTTGTGCAACTGCTTCATTCTACCCGACCGCATTCTGAAAGCGGAGCTTACGTTACCAGATTCGCCTTTTATTCGTTCCACTTTGGGACGATGGGGTATGACTGTTTTCATCGACGCTTTATCGCCACTACACTACACCAATGCAAGTTCTGGAAACAGCTCTACGTGACGTTAAGCTAATTCAACCCCAACGCTTCGGAGATAGTCGCGGTTGGTTTGCAGAGGTATTCAATAAATCAACTTTTGCGGCTGCCGGATTGTCGGCACATTACGTCCAAGACAACCAGTCTTTTTCGGTAAAAGGAGTGCTTCGGGGGCTCCACTATCAACTCGGAAAACCCCAAGGCAAGCTTGTCCGTGTTCTCTCCGGTCATATCTGGGACGTCGCGGTCGATCTGCGGCGCGAATCTCCCGACTTCGGCAAATGGGCTGGATTCAACCTAAAAGCCGAATCCTCGGCTGACCATCTTCAGCTGCTCTGGATTCCCGAAGGATTTGCGCACGGCTTTCTTGTTCTCTCAGACACTGCGGAAGTCCTCTATAAGACCACGAACATCTATCATCCGCAGGGGGAGCGCTCCATTCTCTGGAACGACCCCACCCTCGCCATTGATTGGCCCTTGGAAGCGCTTAATGGTCTCCCACCCGCTATCAGCCCTAAGGATGCTTTGGGCAAGCACTTCCTCGAGGCCGAACTCCCGCCAGGTGGGGTACCCCATTTAGTTTGAGATTTCGCCGCGGGGACATAGGTAGACGACCCGGGAATAATGATGGTTCGGCAGGTTTTGGATCGCGCCGCAATACAGTTTTGAGCATGGTTGACAGTTACCCCTGTGCAAGCAGCCAACCTTCTACTTCAGCCAAGGAATCCACCTTCAAATATTCCCCATCACACCCGGCGGCCTCAGTTCCACAGACCAAAAAAGCTTGCCGCAATCCAGCCGCATTAGCAGCCGCTATATCCGAACAACGGTCCCCGACCATCACGCTTTCGCTTAGCTCTACCCCGAATTCAGCAACTCCTCGTAACAGCATCCCAGTGCCAGGCTTCCGATCCTCGTGCTCGCGTTTGTACACACCTACCCCATGCACCGGATGGTAAGGGCAAAAATAAACGGCATCGAGCTCAACGCTTTGCGCACGGAGTTCTGCTCGCATGAAAGTCATCAGCGTGTGAAAATCGGCCTCCGAATAATATCCACGCGCGATTCCTGCCTGATTCGTAACAACGATCAGCCGATAACCGAGTCCCACCGCGGTTTTACAAAGCGAAAAGATTCCATCGACAAACCGCACTTCCTCAGTTCGATGCAGGTATCCCACTTCTTCATTTACTACTCCGTCCCGATCGAGGAATAACGCTCGCTGCTTCATAACTCGGACAGTACCTCGCGCAACGAGTCCCGCCAGTCCATCATGGTCCATCCGAATCGTTCCGTCAGCTTGCTACAGTTCAGACGTGAGTTTGATGGCCGCTTCGCAGGGGTTGGATATTGAGCGGTCTGTATTGCTTCGACCATCGCAAGCCGCACTCCGGGCGTGCTCTCCTGTTGGAGTCGAACCGCTTCTGCTGCGAAGCCAAACCAGGTGGTCTCTCCGGTGCCGGCTGCATGGTAGATCCCACTTGCATTCGAAAGCGCGGCCTTCAATCCTTTCTCTCGCGCCGCTACCTCGCATTCTTTAATTACCTGCGCGGTCATTCTTGCTAAGTCACGGCTCCAGGTTGGCGCGCCGTGCTGATCAGCTACTATCTTCAGGGTGTCGCGTTCCCGCGCAAGTTTTAGAATTGTCAATAGAAAATTCTTCCCTGTTGCTCCGTAGACCCAACTTGTGCGGAAGATCATGTGGCCTGCGCCGCTCTCTGCAATCGCCCTCTCGCCCGCGAGTTTGCTCGCGCCGTAGACGCTCACCGGTCCAACCGTATCAGTCTCAGAGTAGGGTTTACTCCCAGAACCATCAAAGACGTAGTCGGTAGAGAAGTGGATGACGCCAGCACCAAGGGCATGCGCCTCTTCTCCAATTGTCTTCACAGCCTCAGCATTAATCGCATAAGCCAGTTGCGGCTCACTCTCTGCTTTATCGACCGCGGTATAAGCACCTGGATTCACGATCCACCTCGGCCGTATTGCGCGAATCGTCTCCCGAATCGAGTATGAATTCGCGAGATCCATCGTCGCACGATCCGGAGCGACCACGTCCCCCACCAACTTCAGAGTTTTCGATAACTCGCCCCCGACTTGGCCCGTAACCCCCGTGAGCAGGATCTTCCCTCCCGACGGTAACGCTCCAACCATCATCAGTACACCGTCTCTTCCAGCACTCGCAGTAGGTATTGGCCATAGGTGCCCTTTGCGATCTTCGATGCCAGTGTTCGCAGCTGATCGGCACTGATATAACCGAGCCGGTACACAATCTCTTCGGGACAAGCTACTTTAAGGCCTTGCCGCTTCTCAATCGTATGGATAAATGTCGCCGCCTCAAGCAGCGAATCGTGTGTCCCGGTATCGAGCCACGCGATTCCTCGTCCCAGTACCTGCGTCCGCAATTGCCCATGTTCCAGATACCAACGATTCACATCGGTGATCTCAAGTTCGCCCCGCTGCGATGGCTTCAGTCCCTCCGCAATGCCGACAACCTGCGCGTCATAAAAGTAGATTCCCGTCACTGCATAGCGTGACTTTGGCTTCAGCGGCTTCTCTTCAATCGAGATCGCACGTCGGTGTTCATCGAATTCCACGACTCCGTATCGCTCTGGATCGAGGACAGGATAAGCAAAGACGGTCGCTCCCGCACCACCTTCGGCAGCCTCACGTAAGGTCTTCGCAAAGTCATGTCCGTAGAAGATATTGTCCCCAAGCACAAGGCAACATCCTTCTCCGGCGAGAAAATCCTTTCCGATCAAAAACGCCTGTGCCAGACCGCCAGGAGACGGTTGTACGGCATACTTCAGAGCAATGCCCCATTGCTCACCAGTCCCCAGCAGTTGCTCGAAGCGTGGCGTGTCCTCTGGCGTCGAAATTACCAAGATCTCGCGAACACCGGCCAACAACAACGCCGAAAGCGGGTAGTAGATCATTGGTTTGTCATAAACCGGAAGCAGTTGCTTCGAAATTACCTGCGTCACGGGATGGAGCCTGGTCCCAGAGCCTCCGGCGAGAATAATCCCCTTCATCGAACCCTCTCGCTGGCCTCAGTTGCCGAGCGCCATTCATCGACTGCAACTTTTTCTCCGCGCCCGGAGTAGTTCTGCGTCATCCACTGGTGATACGCACCGCTGGTCACGTTTTCCACCCATGGTGCGTTCCTAAGATACCACTCAACCGTCTTCCTCAATCCGGTCTCGAAGCTCTCCTGCGCTCGCCAACCGAGTTCTGTCTCGAGCTTGCGGGCGTCGATTGCATATCGACGGTCATGTCCGGGCCGGTCCGTCACATATTTCACCAATTGAAGATGCGGTTTGAACTTTGATTGGGGGACCAATTCGTCCAGCAGGGCGCAAACCGTCTTCACCACCTCGAGGTTGCTCCGCTGGTTGCCTCCGCCCACGTTGTAGGTCTCGCCGACACGTCCCTTCTCAAGCACAGTGCGCAAAGCACTCGCATGGTCTCCGACATATAGCCAGTCTCTTACCTGTTGCCCGTCTCCGTATACTGGCAGGGGCTTGCCTTGTAGAGCATTCGCGATCATCAGCGGAATCAGTTTTTCGGGAAACTGATACGGCCCATAGTTGTTTGAGCAGTTAGTGATAATGGCGGGCAGACCGTACGTATGCACCCAGGCCCTTACGAGATGATCCGACGCTGCCTTGGACGCTGCGTACGGGCTGTTTGGAGCATAGGGAGTCTCCTCATGGAAAGCCGGGGCCTCCGGGGTCAACGTGCCATACACCTCATCGGTCGACACGTGAAGAAACCGAAACCTTGCCTGATCTGAGCTTGCCAGATTTCCGTAGTATGCGCGTGCTGCCTGCAGCAACGTAAACGTGCCATCGATGTTGGTTCGCAGAAATGCTTCGGGGCCCACAATAGAGCGGTCAACGTGGCTCTCCGCGGCGAAGTGAACAACTGCACGTGGCTTGTGCTTTTCTAGAAGACTGACAAGTAGTTCTGCATCGCAGATATCGCCCTGCACAAACGTATACGCCACGTTGCGCTCAACAGACGCCAGATTCTCCGGATTTCCCGCATAGGTCAACTTATCTAAATTGACTACTGCCCCACGATCAGCAGCCAACCAATCCAGCACGAAGTTGCTTCCTATAAATCCAGCTCCGCCAGTCACCAGAATGGAGTCGCTGCATGTAATTTCTTCTGTCGCGCCCGCTAATCTCATGTTGCTGTTGGTTCCTCCACGAGTTGCTTCCAGTCATTAATATAGGCCAAATACGATTGCGTTCACTCTGTACATCGGAAACGGCTCCCTCCCGAGACTGTCGCAGCTTGCGTTTCTGCCGTTCGATCTTAACTTCACGTGGAAGCAGGCAACTACAATCGCCATCCCTTCTCTCCAATGACCATTGAGAAGCGAAAGGTGCCCACATGTCCACGAGCGACCCACAATCGAGTCAAACCCGCTACCAGAATCCTAGGATTGACGAAAAACACGCAGTTGAACCCTCGGGCCCTAAGGGCGATGACCCTTCCACCGCTGGCCCAGGACCTACGAAGGTTAGCTCCAATACTCCTGAAAATAACTTAGGTCACATCAATCCGTCTGCTCCGGAAGATGCCAACACAACCCCTGGCAGCACAGGTAAGAAATAAGATTGTTCTGTTCAATGTCTACCATCCGTGATATCTCCTGAAAGGGCTGATAAGACGTCACTACCTCTCGACCGACATGACTTCAGTCGGGTTTCGCTCTCTCCATCTCGCGACCCAGTAGAGTCCGAGATGGGATAACAACAGGAGCGAGCTACTTCGCTAGCTGTACGCTGCGAAGGGTTGAGAGGTTATTGCCGTCCGACCAGCCACATGAAGGAGCAGTTCCATGGAAATCGAAAGCACTCTCCATCTGCAACAGCAAATCGCACGGCTCCAGGCCCTGCTCGACACGACCCACAGAATCCATAGCACCATCGAGTTGGACAGTGTTCTTCGCAGTGTTCTGCAGATCACCGTGCGCGAGCTTGAGATGGCGGGTGCATTTTTTACGACTTTTCCTTTTTCGTACGGAGAGATTCCCCCGCGATTCCTCTTACATCCGCCATCGTCCGATCCGAGACGCGGTTGTTACCGCTTTCCCTTGCTGGACCGTCATGGTTCAGCCTTGACCGAGATGGTCGTCATCACACGTGATGGAGCGCCGCTGTCCCTCTACGAACAGGACTTTCTAGAGCATCTAGCTGTCCAGGCCGCGGTCGCCATCGAAAATGCACGGTACCACGAACGAACACTGGATATGGAGCGGGTGAAGCAGGATCTCTCTTGCGCCCGAGACATCCAACGCAGTCTCCTGCCGCAGGTCTTTCCAGATATCCCGGGTTACAGTATCGACGGACGTTCGCAGACCTGCTATGAAGTTGGCGGCGACTACCTCGACCTCATGAAGCTTCCATCGGGAGAGCTGATGGTCGTCGTGGCCGATGTCGCCGGCAAAGGCCTTGCCTCAGCGCTGGTTGGCAGCTCGTTTCGTGCAGCATTGCGAGCCATAGCAAACTCGGAGATGCCGCTTGCGGACATTGCAACACACATGAACCAGCTTCATTACAAAGAGGGTGAAGAGTCGCGCCGTCGCTATGTCACGGCTATGTTCCTGAGACTCGACCCAACGACGCATACTGTTGAAGTAGTAAACGCCGGGCATAATCCCGCCTTTCTCCTCAATGGCAGCGATGTGCCTGAGTTGATTGAAGCCAGTGGCACACCCGTAGGGATGTTGCCTTTTTCTGACTACACTGCAGAAAAATATGTACTGTCTGATAAGGCGAAGCTGCTAATCTACACCGACGGAATGACTGAGGTGTTTCAAGGCGACGAAGAATTCGGTCAAGACCGCCTCATGGAGGCATTCCGTGCCTCCCGCAACACTGATGCGACTGGAACACTGAACTCGATCTGGCGAACCCTGGATGCCTTCTCCAACCAGGAAAATCAGTCAGACGATATGACCGCACTTGTAATTGGACGGAAGCCGTAGGAGGGGATTTGGACGGTAAGATCTCAAACAGTATCGAACTTCGTCTTCCTTCGCGTCTCGGCTTTGAAAAGATCGCAATGGCTACAGCTTCCAGCGTCGCGAAACTGATGGGCTTCGCTCCGGATCGGGTGGAGGACCTTAAAACCGCCGTTGCAGAGGCCTGTATAAATGCAATGGAACATGGAAATAAACTCGACGAGTCCCTTATCGTAGGTGTCATCCTTTCCATGGATGAGACCTCACTGGAAGTAAAGGTTCTGGACACAGGTACTGGCCCTCCCGGCGGCGTCCACACCCCTGATATGGATAAGAAGATGCACGGAGAAGAGGCCAGCCGCGGTATGGGAATGTTTCTGATTCAATCTCTGGTGGACGAGGCAGAGTGGGTCAGCTCGCCTCCCGCTGGAAGTTACGCGCGACTCGTCATACGCTTAAACAAGACAGAGGATTGAAGGAGACAGCATGGCGGAGTTTAATACAAAGGTCAAAATGGAACAGGTCAAGTGCGCTTCGGGCGATCCAATTACGGTGCTCCGTTTTGCCGGCGATATTACGAGTTCGTCTGAGACTGCAGTTCTAGGAACCTATAACGGCCTGCAGTCGGAGACATCCAAACGCATCCTGCTCGACTTCTCCAAGGTGGAGTATCTCAACTCCAGCGGTATCGCGTTGATCATTCAACTGCTCTATGCCGCCAGCCAGAAGGGACAGAAGGTGCAGACGTTTGGACTAACCCCGCACTTCCAAAAAGTCTTCACCATGGTGGGGATTACGAAGTATACGAAACTCTACCCCGACGAAGCCGCCGCCTGCGCGGGCTTCGAGTAACCCGTCTTACTTGACGTTTTGCCGAATTAGCAAGTTACGTCGCAACAAGAACGACTTTCTCGTCAGGGACATTCCCAGGTGTTTGCAGACGCTGAATTCGTAGAACAAGAATGTCATCCTCTTGACCGAAGTCCTGGGCTGCCGACGCCAGCTCTGCCGCCGAGATCGACCGTTGCAACATCTTCTCGATGCGTTCAAACCCAAACAGCTGCTTCTGTTGATCCTGTGCCTCTGCGACGCCGTCAGACATTAGCATCAAAGTGTCTCCAGGAGCCAACGTGAAATGCGAGACAAAGAACTCTGCACCTGGCACGACACCGATCGGTAATGAGCCTCCCATCTCGATCTCTACTCCATTCCGGTAAGGCGGCAGATGTCCGGCATTTGCCAGAGTTACGTGCCCGTCGGTGCCGATCTGGAGGATGAGGCAGGTTGCACTTGCCCGTCCCCGACCCCACAGCCGATCGTTCAGGCTGTTCATCAGGACTAAAGGATCGGAGTCGTATTGGACTGCGGTCCGTATCGCACCGACGATGAGCGCGACAAGCATTCCAGCCTGCAGGCCCTTGCCTGTGACGTCACCAACCACAATCAATACGCTGCCATCCTCCTGCACTGGAAGGATCTGGAAGAAATCCCCGCCAACCTCACGTGCCGGACGATACTCGCTCTCAATAGCGAGACCAGGTATTTTGGGTAGCTGTTCTGGAATAAGCACATGCTGAATCTGCCGGGCCTGCTCGATCTCCGCTTTCCACTGCTCGCGTACCCGCTGAGTATGCAGAAATCGTCGAACGAGCATCACCGTAATAAGGAAGAGAGAGAAGATCGTCGAGATAGTTCCCAGGTGCAGAGCGAATCCAAGGACGTCAAACGTAGTCTTTATATGAAGCAGACTGAGCTGGGTCTGAAAGAGAGCAATCGCAACTAAAAGCACTGCCGAGAAAGCCAGCCAGCCCTCAGTCTTTTGCCTGCGGATGCCTTGAACAGTGATTGCGCATAAGAGCACTCCAAAGCACAGTCTCAGCCCAAGCAAAATAGGACTCAAATAAACCGCTGCATGCACAGGAACATGCTCGCCGTAGAGCGGAGCACTCATCATGGCCGTTCCGACCATCGTAAGAACGACCAGTGCCCAGACTACGCGATGAATCCACTGCATCCGCCCAATCCGAAACCAGTATCCCCAGAAGATGACCCAAAGTCCGATCCTGATCGGACTAATGATGACGGACTGCAGAAAGAATCCGGAGGTGAGGGCGATCCACGGCACGAAGCTGACGATAAGGACAACGCCGTTACCAAGGATCGTGACTGCACAAACCAGGCTCAGCCACAGGTACGAAGGTTCCGTTCGGTCCATCGAAAGAAGGCTGACGGCCACCATCCACGCAAGGAGCAGAATCAACATCTCGAGAAAGCCGCTGCCAACAATATGAGCCGTATTGTCCCAGTCCATCTGAATCAGCGTTCCGATCACCCCAGCGTGGCCAAGAACCGGAGGCTCATGCATCCCGCCCGCATCGGGTGTTTGGAAGAGAGATGCGCTGTCCATATAAACCCGTACGGCAATGGTGATCGGTCCATTGCGGAGTTCTCTTGGCAGGCGAAACGCTCTGGGAAGAGTGCTGTATGCCGTCGCTCTGTGTTCGCCAAATCGGCCAAGTTCCCCAAGGAGTTGACCATTCACATAGAGTTGATACGCATCATCGACCTCGTTCGGCATCTTGATCGCGAGTCTGCCGTGGGAACTCTGAACGTTGACTCGCAGCCGATACCATGCGAATCCTGTATGTTTCGGATAACCATTCGCTGTCCAGCCAGGGATATACCCGCTGCTGCCCAACTCAGGATTTGCGGACCCCGCAGGCGGTGTCAGATCGAGAGTTCCCCAACTCGAATCGTCAAAGTCCTGGCGCGCCCAGGACAAGTCATCACCAATATGGAACTTCCACTGGCCCGAGAGCTCGACAGTACCATCGCCAAGCGTAGCCTCGAGCTGCGCTGGTGCTGGGAGGGCCGCCGAGGGTTTCTGTCCCCGCAGTCCGGTCGCAAAACTAAAAAGCAGCAACAACACAACCGAAGTTCTTGCGTAGCGCATAGGTGCAACTCTCAAGATCGGCTTAATAAACCCATCAGCTGGCCACTTCGCCCTATCAATGGCGGGACGTAAGTAGAAATTACTCGAAGGCACAATTCTTGCCGTCTCATTCGTCTGAAGACAGATACACCGCTTAATTACTTCGGGCTGCAACGCAGCTCCCTATGATCGCTCTAACAGCCAACCGTCTTATTCTGAGTGACGTCTGTTGGGGCTTTGTGGAAGCCTCTCGCAATGAGCGCCAAGCAGAGAAATTCTGGGGTGAGGAGGTTGGAGCCCAAGGGGATGCCTGATCCGCAGGTTACGCAAATCGACACTCTGCTGTCAACGTCATCTTTTTGACACGATGAGACTTTGCGGCAGAGGACCAGCGGATCCCGGAGTTAACGGCGAGCCTGTTCGTGCACCATTGCACCTGTCAACCCTGACTTTCTGGCGCACTTCAGATAAGAAAGCCCGGACCTTAGTCCGGGCTTCTCCGATTGTCCTATCCTAAGTTCACCGATTCAACGCCGCTTGCTTCAGCGGGTGCCGTCGGGCCTACTTTCTGGCAGTCGTCCAGACCCGACGTGACATATACAAGCCAGCCATCATGACTCCAGTCGAGAAAAGCAGCAGGGAGTCAGGCTCAGGGGTAACGCCAACTGTTCCATTTCCTCCTTGGAAATCAGCGGGGTCGGCGCCCTGTTCGAACACGATGAGGTTATTGCCGGTAGGAACACCTGGCCCACCACCAAAGATGAGATCGTAAAATCCAGTCGCCTCGTTGTTCGTACAAGATACGACGTCTAGTCCACTCGGCAATCCGCTCTGACCCTGTGAATCGCAACCTGCAGGCTGGTCGTCTAGTGGTGCGAGAAGGAAGTGGAGCGTGAGACTGTCAATAGTTTGGCCCGAAAAGTTACTCAAAACAAAGCATCCGTATGGCGTTGCATTCGGACCCAGGTTTATGCCCACGGAGTTACAGGCAGCCGTTGAAAGATTAACTGTAGTAAGAGTATCGTTCCCATCGAACTCTTGACAAAACGTGTTGCCCATTTCACATGTAGGCGGGTCAAGAACCGTCATGCGGTAGTCGACGCCGTCAGCGTGGGCAAAGCCGGAACCGCCGCAGAGCAGCGCTATAACAAAAAGGACGCGAAGAAGATATTTCATTTTCTGTATTCCTCCAGAAAAACTCTCTAACTGATCTCAATCTCGTTGAAGCAGGAAAATGCGCCGGAAGCCGCTTGGACTGACTTATATGGCTCTTAGTCTCGAATGAAAATAAGCACGCGCGGTGCCAAAGGAAAACTCCGAAGATTCAGGCGATTTGCTGATCTCTGGCTTTGCAACACGCAAAAAAATGCACACTAAACGGTAGTATTTAAGTACATCAAGCGGCATTCTGAAGGTGCTGCAATAAGAGAAGAGGGCGCCATGGAGAGATCAGGTGGTCTACGAGCATCGCGACTGCTATGCATTTACAATCATGAAGCTGGCCGGTCATTCCACCGTAACAGTCAGCAAATTGCAAGCGCTTGCGACGCCCAAAGTCTGAGGAACAAAGCTTTGACCGGCCAAAGACGCTGAATCGTAGACTCTGGAATGGACAAGTGACATGCAAACCACACAAGTCCACCCACACACCAACTTTGCTATCTCATTGAAGGGCCTGTAGCTCAACGGTTAGAGCAGGGGACTCATAATCCCTTGGTTGGGGGTTCAAATCCCTCCGGGCCCACCATAGATTCTTAGAGGGACTCGATGACGCAGTCTTTCGAGACGGTCTCGCCCGATATTCTAGGTTGCGAGCCGTAATGTCCGGATTGATTGAAGTCCTCCGTTAGCACGTTTCTCTCATTCATACATACGATGTCGCCATTTGATGAGTTGCCCATGCGGCCGGCTTATAGGCAAATTCGAGCCCGTTACTGCCGAGACCCCGTTACCTTCCAAGCGAACCATATCGAGGTCGATGAGCGACTCGGCCCGTTATCGCCAATTGACGAACCCCACTTCCAGATTGCCCGTGGTTCGTCCACAACTCGGGAGCTTGGGTTTCTCCGCTTGTTCCAGTCCATGTGTGCCTAAGCCCCGGTCGTTCTGCGGCGTATTGGATTCATGCCATTCAGAGCTCCAAGAACTCTAGTCACAAAGTTGATATTTACTTATCCAGCATGACTACGGTACGTCATGGGCGTGACTCCAACCTTCCGGCGAAAGACCTTTGTGAAATGACTTTGGTCGGAGAAGCCAGCCGCAACGCCCGCATCGCCGACGCTAAGTTGCGGATTGCAAAGATATCTCTTCGCACGTTCGATTCGGCACTGCAAAACATATTGATAGGCAGTCAGTCCTGTACTCGCCTTGAATAACTCACAGAAGTAATGAGGGCTCATTCCCGCTAACTCTGCAAGCTCCCATAGACGCAGATCCCTGGCAAAGTTCTGGTTAATAAAATCAAGGACTCGATTCAGGCGAGCTGTTGGCAGACCGCCGGTGAGTTGGAGGCTGTCGCTTCTACTTCGAGTCGAATAGCGTCGAATGAGATAGAGCCCAAGCGTCAAACCAAGAGACTCCCCGTACAGGGGGCCCGCGGGAGAACCGTCTTCCAGATCGGCATGCATAGCGAGCATCAATGACTGGATGTGGCGATCACGAAGATTCCAGTGCGTCGTCAGATCGATCTCATCGAGATGTGCAGTGCGCTCCAGTGAGCGCGAGAGGAATCCCGGCTCCATGACCAAAACGACCCGGGTGGTTGGACCTGACCAGGTAAGCCTGTCACGAGTTCCTGCTGGCAGCAGATAGATAGTGCCCGGACTGTTGGTTGCACTATGGCTCCGGCCCTCTGTGGTCCACTGAGCCTTGATCTCGCCGTGTGTCAGAAGATTGACGAAATGGGTTGGGTGCTCATGATCTGGGATGGCGACGCCCGGGATGTCGCTGAACGACTCCATGGCAATCCCTTTCCAACCGGCGCCCTTGCTCGTAATTGAGGAGCGGGTAGGGAACGGGCACAAGGCGCAGTTGCCCTTCATCACTTCTACAGCATCTACAGGAAGGACCCCAGAGTTGGCCATTGGTCTTACCTCGCCCCAGGAAGATCTGCAAGAAGAGAATACCGCCGTTTCACGTGGATCGGCTTTTTTGACCGATTTAATCGGAAGAATTGACCAACGCCGGAACATTTGACCAACCTTTTCGCGATACGGTGTCCTCGTTCGTCAGAGCTGTAAACGAAAGGGGCCCCTATCACTAAGGAAGTTTGCACCCGGGTGATCGAGTATATCCACGCGAACGCAAGTGGAAACATCAGTTTGGCGGCTATGGCGAGGGTCGCCGAAGTTACGCCGCATCATCTTGCAACACTGTTTACGAGGGAAACAGGACTCAGTCCGCACCAGTATGTTCTGCGAGTGAGAATCGAGCGCGCGAAGATTCACCTAAAAGATGGCAGCTTGAGCATTGCGGAGGTTAGTAGGCTCATCGGGTTTAGAACCCAGGAACACTTTACAAAAGTATTTCGAAGGGTAGTGGGAGTTACTCCGAGTGAGTTTCGCAAAGAGCTGGCAAACAATGCCGGCGAAAACCAACCGTTCGGCTTAGATCTCACCAAAGAAAACTAAGCACAGCGTCAACCGAGAAAGGGTCTATTTTGAGCATCCATCCACGACTCTCATAGACAACATCTTCAGAACAATTCGCGGGGAACGTTAGGAGTCCGACATGGGTTTCATTCTCACGGGATCTCACTTTGTAAGCAGGACAAGCTCGTACGCCAGTCATCGATTCGGGTGCACGGAACCATCACGAGATACCCCGGTGGTCTTCATAGTCGATCCGAACATAACCCTGCGCGAATCCCTGGAGCGGTTGGTACGACGCGAAGGCTGGCATCCGGAGTCGTTTACGTCAGGCGAAGAGTTCCTCGCCCATCCACTGGAAGCTGTTCCGGGTTGCCTATTACTCGACGTGTCGCTTCCGGGTCTAAGCGGTCTCGAACTGCAGAAGCGTACAGCGATAGAACGCCCTTTTATCGCGACCATCTTTCTCAGCGCCGAAGGCGACATTCCTACTGCTGTAGAAGCCATGAAAGCAGGAGCCGTCGAATTCCTCACCAAGCCCTTCCGGGACAACGAACTCCTTAGCGCTCTCCGGGAGGCTCTTGCACGGAGTGGTTTCGTTCTTGCGAAAGAGGTGCAGAAACGAGCCCTTCAGAGAAATTATGCTTCTCTCTCCCCTCGCGAACGGCAGGTCATGACGCTGGTGTCTTCCGGCTTGCTCAATAAGCAGATCGGCGGCGAACTCGGCATTAGCGAAATCACGGTAAAAGCGCACCGTGGCCAGGTAATGCAGAAAATGCACGCCGACTCTTTCGCAGATCTAATAAAGATGTCCGCCAAACTTGGGCTATCGAGAACGAAAGATCTTCCCCGACTCCGCAGCGATCATTCTGCGAGCGCCTTTACCGGCGCACTTCTTAACGCCGCTCCGAATGCAACGTAACAAGTCTCATAACTACGGAAGCAAGCGTCGTTCCCGGTTGGCGCATCGGGCTTTGGGTACGCGGCCAATCAGGTAATACCAAGGTATCGATCAATACCAACATCCGATGGATGCCTCACCCTCCTTCAGGCCTAATCGCAATGTGCATCGGATTCGTACAACTCGCGCGAGCCGATTGCTGCCTGCGAGGCTGCTGGCACGTTGTCTGACGATGGCATTCGTTCTATCGGCTGGAGCACGGTCTAAAAAGCCACCGGCCACGCCGAACGCGCCTTGGCTCCCAAAGGATCACTCCTTCGAGAGTTACGAAACTGTAGTCGTTCCTCATGAGGCGTCGATGGACACCGGAAGACGTTTACAGCTTGGGAGAGCTCATTGACATTGCAGAATCGAACAACCCCACCACGCAAGCAGCTTGGAATCGAGCTCAGTCAACGCCGGAATCGATCGGGATCGCAAAAAGTGACCTGTATCCGACGATCATTGCAACGGTCTCCGGAACAACCTATCTCAATCCAACTCTTCAGTCCAACCTTTGTCCTGCGGGACTGGCCATCTTTGATGCGGAGCTACTCTGGCTTCCACTCTCGTGGACTTCGGTGCGCGAAGCGGGGAGATCACCGCTGCTAAATCGCCTCTCGTCGTCGCAAACCTATCCTTCAACAAGGAACATCTGATCCTCATCCGACAGGTTAGCCAAGCGTACTTCAGCCTGCTTATAGCAAGAGGGCTACGCGAAGTTGCTGAGTTTCACTCAACGACGCCAAAACGAAAGAGACCGCCGCGCAGGAACGACGGAAGAACGTGCTCGCTACCGTACCGGAAGTGCCGGAGCCCAAGGCTGCCACTGCAAAAGCAGCCTTATCGGATGGGGAACCGAAGTGTTCATCCTTCCTCAGCTCAACACCATCGCGGAGTACACACTGTTGTTCGCGCGTGTCGTCTGGATTGGCGCTTGGGTGACAGACAGAGCTAGAAACCGCGGTCATCGGCGTCTTCAATGTTCTCTCCGTCGCACAGGGCGAGATAGATTATTGATTCAAAGAGCTCACCGCAAATACCAAAGTGTCCCCGATACCATCGTCCAATTGTCTTTACTTCGCGCTCCCGGCTTAATTGAAACCGGAGGGAACGATGATCAACACACGCAACGAAGGGGAAATACGTCTACTCCGGCATTCCGATGCATATTGGAGGATCACGCTTGACCTGCCGCCACTCAACATATTTGGTCCGGCACATATTCCGCAACTCGAAGCAATCGTGTCGAAGCTCGAAACAGATGATCGAGTCCGGGTTGTCGTCTTTGACAGCGCGGTGGAGGGGTTCTTTCTAACTCACTATGACTTCCTGGCGAAGCCCGAGGAGTCGTCTAAATTCCCCGTGGGACGAACTGGCCTGCAGGCGCTACCTGACATGCTCGCCAGGCTAAGTCGTGCGTCCGTTGTTTCGATTGCATCCATCCGCGGGCGTGCCACCGGCGTCGGTAGTGAACTCGCCCTCGCTAGCGATATGCGATTTGCCAGCAGAGAGAAAGCGATTCTCTCGCAGTGGGAGGTTGGAGCAGGCTTGGTTCCCGGCGGCGGCCCTATGGCACGGCTACCACGATTGATCGGACGCGGCAGGGCATTGGAGGTGTTGTTAGGCGCCGACGACATCAACGGCCATCTTGCTGAGTTGTATGGCTATGTCAACCGTTCCCTGCCAGACAACCAACTGGACGACTTTGTAGGTGCTCCGCCGAAAGGATCTCATCTTTCGACAAACAGGCAATTGCCGAGACAAAGCGGATGGTTGACCTGAATAGCCTGCCCTCGGACGGAGAGATTGCGCCAGAGTGGGACGCGTTCACAACGTCACTTGGACGGCCTGCGACCCGGGAAAGACTCCGAGTTCTGTTTGAACGAGGCTTTCATGCGCCCGGCGATGTTGAAACTCGGCTTGGATATCACGTCGGGTTGCTCGGCAACGCCGCAGCGGGAGCCCAGCGTTAAACGACGAAATCGTCTTCTGTCACTGACTTGATCCGGAATGCCCAAAACGAAAGACAAGGAGAGTTAAGTATGAGAACGCTGATGGTACCAACACGGCACGATAATGTCACTGGTGAAGAACTCGCGACTGAGGCCGCTTCGCACCACACTGAGTCGCTTAAAATTAAGCAATTAGTTGCGGCTGCACGATCTGGATCTGCCGCGGCATTTGCCGAGCTCAGGGACATCCATGCGCACCGCGTCTATCGAAAACTGTTGACCATTACCAACAACCGGGAAGACGCTGAAGATGCGCTGCAGGACACGTTTCTGCGCGCTTATAAGGCGTTGCACGCCTTCGAAGAAAGAGCGAGCTTTTCTACATGGGTCACCAGGATTGGTATCAATTCCGCGCTGATGATCCTTCGCAAACGCCGTATTCGCTCTGAGGTCTCCTTCGACTGTCCGCGTGCAACAGAAGAAGATTTTCTGAATTTTGAACTCAAAGATACTAGCCCAACCCCCGAGCACATTTGCGTTCACCGTCAGAGGTACGCGAATCTGCTTCGATCCATCGGAAAGCTTCAACCTCCGCTTCGTCATGTCATTGAGCTTCAGATGATGGATGACTGTTCTGCCAGGGAGATCGCACAGGCACTTCATATATCCGAATCTGCAGCGAAATCCAGGATCTCCCGGGCGCGCACGCGGCTGGACCCGGCACGGCGCCAAAACTTGGCGCTAGGATGCACACGGTCAGAGTAGGTCGAAAGCACAAGCAAAGGTACCTCGATGAGCGGCCAGGAGAGCGTTTTACGTCGATGAAAGATCCGCCCGGCGTACAAGATGTTCGGTATGGTCTTGCTACTTCGTCAAGAGGTCTACGTCACGCACGAATGAACTCTCGCGAGACAATCTGAGCGGCATCGGGGTTTGTCTGCAAAAGATCGCACACGCTAATCATCGAAATATGTTGTGTGACTCGTAAGGCCCAACCCCTCACGTGACAATTCGGCATACATCGTCGCCAGCGGTTGTTCGTCAAAGCGCGAGATTGGGCGAACGACAGAGGATTGAGACTGTAAAAAATATTCGTTCTTCCCTACTATTCCGATCGCAGTGCTTCCACCGCATTCACTCGTGACGCGCGCGCCGCCGGCACGGCCGAAGCAATCACCGCTGCAACAAGAATGACGAAGGCCGATGCAACAAAAGCTAACGTTCCAGGTAGCTGCGCCTCTGTTACGTACCTGCTGACGCCCCATGCGAAGGCAATGCCAGACACCACACCGGTGCCCACGCCGATCCCAGCAATCGTTAGGCCCTGCAACAATACATCGGTCAAAATGTTGCGCGGCTGCGCCCCGAGTGCCATCCGAATCCCAAACTCGCGCGTGCGTCCGCTTACCGAAAACGCAAGCACACCTGCCACACCCACCACAGAGATCAGGAGTGCCACCGCAGCGAATCCTCCGAACACAACTGCGTTTAGCCGGTCTGGCGTCAGTACCTCCGCGCGAATGTCCTTCAGCGTGCTAGCCCGCTCCACTGGCTGTTCCGCAGAGATCTCGTGAATTGTGCGTGCAATGGCTGGAGCCACAGTGTATGGATCCTGCTCTGAACGCACTAAGAGCCGCCCCTGCCATCCCTCCTGATTTGTCGGCTGGTACACGGTCATGGTAGGCGAAGGAATGATGTTTTCATCATCCAGATCTGGCACCACCCCGATGATCCGCCGCCGCTCCAGGCTGATGCCGACGAACTTCATCACACCATCGGTCCATCGCAGATCGCGGTTCAATGCATTCTGGCCAGGAAACAGCGTCTGCGCGAGGCTATGGCTCACGATGACCACACGTTCTGAACCGTTCTTGTCCGAATCCCTGAAGTCGCGTCCCTCCAGGAGTGGTAAGCCGAGCGTTGCGAAGTAGCCTGGCGATATCGACCGGAACTTCGCACGCCAATCGTCGAGCGCGTTCTTTCGCACCGCTCCCTGAGCTGCAAAGGCGAAGCTGATGTCCAGCCCCTGATCGTCGCGCCACGGAACGCTGAAGCCTGTCGACACCTGAACCACGCCGGGCAAAGCGCCCACCCTGCGCCGCACCTCGTGATAGAAGTCCTGAACCTGCTCCGGTGTTTTTCCATACGACATCACGGGCAGATTCACCGCCAGCACGCGCGCGGTATCGAACGGTGGCTGCGTCCTTTCGAGTACGTACAGGGTCCGCATCAGTACGGTCGCTCCGGTGAGCAACAGGAACGATGCTGTGATCTGCATGATGGCGAAGATGCGCAGACGTCGGTTGCTGCTACCTGTCATCTTTGCTCCGCCGCTGGTGAGCGCCGCAGACAGCGGCGCGCTCCCCGAAGGCAGTCGTGGAATTAGTGCTAGGAACACCGCCGCAGTCAGCGCCAGCGCAACGCCAAACGATACCAGGCTGAAGTCAAGCTTCAGTCCCTCGGCGCGCACCGAGAAGCGCGCTGCATACCGCCCCAGCACCACCACCATCGGCCACGCAAGAATCACAGCTGCAAGCACTCCACTTACGCACATGACCAGACTTTCCGCCAGCAACGAACGCCGCAACGCAGCAGTATTGGCTCCAAGCGCCGAGCGCACGGCCAGCTCTGATTCACGCCGAACCGTTCGTGCGAGCACCAGATTGGCCACATTCGAGCATGCGATAACAAACAGCAACCCGGAGGCCGCAAACAACACCCACAAAACCGTATTGGCGCGGGAATTGATCTGGTCGTGCATCCGTGTTACCTCGATCCTGTAGTGGTCCGCGGGTTTATAGAACTCCGGATGTGCGGCTAGTATCGCCGCGTGCCGCGTGCCCAGCTCGGATCGCGCGGCCTCGAGAGTAGTTCCCGGTGCAAGACGCGCGAAGACCTCCGTCATCCTGTGCTCACGACCAGTCACCATGGTTGCCGACAAATGGTGCGGACTAGTCACAACGTTGGAGATAATCTCTGTTTCCACTGGATACGGCACCGACGGTTCCAGAACCCCCACAATCGTCGCTTGACGCGCGCCAGTGATGCTCTCCAGCCGCACCGACTTTCCAATCACCTTCGGGTCTGAGTGCAGCGCCTCTTTCCAGAATCGATATGTCAACACGACCGCGCCAGCCGCATTCGGCCCGTCGTCGGAGGACGACAACAGCCGACCCAGCACCGGACGCAGTCCCATCACTTGGAAGTAATGACCGTCCACCACACCCGCCGGAATCTCGCGCGGCGTGCCGAGCCCGACGACGGTAAAGTCGATTGACGAAAACGTCCCGAGATCTGTGATCGTCTTCAGCCCTTTGCCAATGTCATCTATTTCCGGTACGGAGAACGCTGTGTTTACGACGCCCATCCCCGGAGCACTCTGTCGCAAGTAGAGCAGGCGGTCTTCGTCCCGGTTCGCAAGCGGACGAAGCAGCACGGCGCGTATCACGCTGAAAAGGGCTGCGTTGGCGCCGATGCCCAGAGCCAGTGTCAGGGCGACAGTGATCCAAAGCGCGCGAACGCGCCACAGCGACCGTACTGCGATCTTGATATCACGAAAGAATGACATAACCATCCTCCGCCTGCTCCGCTTCTATTAGTTATGCAAACGACGCCAAACGCTCAGCTGGCCTCGCTTCGACTCTCAGCAAGAATTGATTAACAAACACAAATCGACTTCGGCCCAAATCCTTGGAACTGCCCTCATCGTGTGGCGACCTTTCGTCGTCGCTGCTCGCTCTGCTGAATTATCTCGCTCATATCGCCAACTGGACGTATATCGAACAACGACCCATACTTCAGGGACGGATGATGTGACATGAGCTGAATGGCATGATTCATGTCCCGCGCCTCAAGCACGAGAATGCCACCAAGCTGTTCCTTGGTTTCCGTATAGGGACCGTCGGTCGTCGCGACCTTGCCGTTCTTCCAATACAAGGTCAACGCATTTTCAACAGGCTGAAGAGCCTCTCCACCAACAAAGTGTCCGTTGGCGCGCAAGTGGTCGTCGTACTCGAAGCATTCGTCGAACATTGCGTTTCGCTCATTCTCGGTCATGGCCGCGTGTTTTGCTGGCTCGTAGTATCCCAGACAGATGTATTTCATTACACTTCTCCTCATTTGGCGGTCACCAGCGCAACCTTGCGCACTGGATTGTTCACCTTATAGTCGTCGGGTGTAAAGAAAATCGACAGTGGACCCGCTTTTTTTATTTCAATTGGGGACGGTCTGGCCTGCTGGCCCACCCACGCAGTGATTTTCATTGCTGCGAAGGGATATCCGGCGAAGCTGACGGAAAGTTGTGGTGGGAAGAGCCGAGAAACATAACGATTGGCGCTTCTGGCGCTGCGTTTCCGAAAGCTATAACTCGGATGCGCTTCTAGATTTAGCTCACCTGCGGCCCACGTTTCTACGCAGGCCGTTGGCGTCGGGTCGTTCTATGGGAACGAGTGAACAAAATATCTTTGGCTAGCGAAGTTGTATGACCGCTAGGCTAAGCGGAGCGACGTTAGCGCTGATTGAATGCGACGATATTTGGACTGAATGTGTGTCGCCGAACAGTAGCTCACTTCTAGTGCAATCTTCCATTGCAGTCTCGTTCATATCTATAGTTAGCTTGCTGGTCGTATCGGACTTGTTTGCAATAACAAGAATTCTGTTTTGGCCTGCGGCACATCCGTGTTCAAGATTTAGCCCACGCACATAAGCAATTGTGTCCTCATCGGACTGGACTAATTGCTGCTTTCCATCCTGCAACTCCTCTACGCTATTTCGTAACGCCAAAAGGCGCTTGATTGCGTCGTGGATGCTTGCCTCGTCATTACTCCTTCGATCGGGAAGGAATGCGTTTGTCGAGGACTCCTGCGATTCAAAACCACCGGGGAAGTCCCTCCGATTATCCGGGTCTTCGCCGCCAGCCATGCCGAGTTCGTCTCCCGCATATATGACGGGGGTGCCACGAGTGGTAAGAAGGATGCCGAACGCCAACATTAGTTTTTCGGGGGTGGCTCCTGGTTCACTCATGAACCGCTTTGTGTCATGGCTGCCGAGAAGAGTTACCAAGCGATCAGGATGAGGGTACACGCTGTCTTGCCGAAATAAATTTGCCAGATCTGTCATGGGCGCGTTGCGAACCGTGACATCTCGTATGACCGAAAAAAATGGGTAGTCGAAAGGAGTATAGAGACCCGTGTCGATGTCGGTCGCGCCACCGCTGCGGACAACGCCTCCAGCGAAGAAAGAATTGAGCATGGGGGGCATGGCGAATGTTCCGTTGAATACCTCTCCGACCGTTGTCAGGCGGGGAAAGATCGCGCTAAGTTGGGCATGAAAATCATGCCAGAATTGACGTCCCACGTACGGGAAGGTGTCCAATCTGAGGCCGTCAGCAGAGGTTTCCTGGATCCACCAGATTGTGTTTTGTATCAGATACTGAGCCACGAGGGGATTTTCCTGGTTCATATCCGGTAAGAGATCGACGAACCATCCATCAAGGACGTCTTGTCGATCGCGAGCGGAAGCGGCAGGATCCATGAGGGCACGGAAGTTGCCTTGAGCGAGTCGATGCTCCGCCTTCGTTCCGTGGAACCAATCCGGAGTGGGCGAATCCTCGACCCACGGATGCGCGGGACCGACGTGATTCGGAACGATATCCAAAACAAGTTTCATGCCTCGAGCGTGCAGGTCGTTGGTAAGCGCGGTGAGGTCGGCAAGCTTACCAAAGTGTTCGTCAACTTTGTACATATCGGTCGTACCGTAACCGTGATAGCTGTCTGGCTCGCGATTCTGATCGACCGGGGTGATCCAGACGGTGTTTACACCCAGATCCTGAAGGTAGTCGAGGTGCTGTCGAATCCCCCTAAGGTCGCCGCCATGCCAGGCGTGTGGATCATCGCGATCGTATGTCATGCCTGGTTGACGATCATTGTCAGGATCGCCGTCAGCAAAACGGTCGGTCATGATGAGGTACATCGTGTCTCTTGATGAAAATCCCTGTGGGTTTGCGGCGGCCTTCTCGCGTGCAGCGAGGGTGTAGGGAAAAGAGGTGGCTCCTGCGGAGTTTCGTGCTTCGAGGAGAAATGAGCCCGGTTTTGCCGACTTGATGCCAAGCTTCAGGAACGCCCAATGACCGTTGGGAGAGGTACGTACGAGGTCGATGGTTGTGTTTGAATTTTTGATGGAGAATTGTGTTCCCTGCAGATGTTCTCCCTGAACTAGCAGCACCGGGTCTGGCAACTGTGTCCACCAATTGGGAGGATCTATTTTTGAAAGCACTGGTGCCTGGGCAAGCCCGAACGGTCCCACGACACAAAGCAGGGAGACGAGCACGAAGGAGAGCATGTGATTCGACGGAAGATGTTCTCTTTTAGTCAATGAACCGTCGATTGCGTCTGCGGCATGACATGAACAATCCATCTACGATCTCCTTCATGAGGGGGCGATATCTATTTCGAGCCTGTGAGTCGGACTGTCTAATCGAGGTCTGAAATTACTGCTGCATTGGCGGCGAGGTGGACTGTAAGAGTGCCGGTGTTGATAGAGATTGAATTGGGCGGTCCTAAGAGGACCTCGCTTTTTTGCGCATTCTGAATCTCTGTCTCGTCGGTCTTGATAATGACATCTGCCGCTTCGCTGCCTTTGTTTACGGCAACAAGAGTTCGCTGGATTCCATGGGCTGAGTTGGTAAGTGTGCGGACGTAGACGAGAGTGTTTTTGTCGGCGTGGAGCAGTTGTTCGGTTCCAGTCTGAAGGGCTGGGTGGGAGTTGCGAAGAGCAAGAAGATTCTTAAGTGATGAGAACGCTTTTTGTTGATCGGGAGAGCGGCCTGCTGGATTGAAGGCATTATCTTGCGTAGGACCAAAGCCTCCGGGAAAATCGTGACGGTTGTCCGGGTCTGCTCCTCCGCGCATGGCGATTTCGTCACCAGAGTAGATCTGCGGTAAACCCCGCATGGTGGTGAGAATAGTAAAGGCCAGCTCAAGAGTATTCGGTGAAGTGGCGCCGTCGAGAAAACGGGTAGTGTCGTGGTTTCCGAGGAAAGGAACGAGGCGCTCAGGATGGGGATACAGGTTGTCGAGCCGGAGGACGTCGGCAAGCCTGGTCATCGGTGCATCCTTCAGGAAGACATCGCGGAGAGCAAAGTAGGTGGGGAAGTCGAACGGAGTGTCGAGACCTGTGTCGACGCCAGTGCGGGTGACTCCGCCAGCGAAGGTCGAAGTTATCGTGGCATCGCTGTTGAATACCTCTCCGACGGTGGTCAGGTGCGGGTAGAGTGAGTGAAGCTGGGCGTGGAAGCTCTGCCAAAAAGCGCGACCGACGTACGGGAAAGTGTCGATGCGCAGACCGTCGAGACCAGCCTGTTCTGTCCACCAGACGGCATTTTGAATCAGGTAGCGGGAGACGGCGGGATCCTCCTGGTTAAGGTCAGGAAGAGTGTTGGCGAACCATCCTTCAGTCACATTGATTTGGTCGCGCCAGGGGGCGTGGGGGTCTGTGAGGGGAGCAAAGTCTGTTTGAGCAATCGTGTGACTTTCAAGGGTGCCGTGGAACCACGTGGGATCAGGACTGTCGCGGACCCATGGGTGATTTGGGCCGATGTGGTTTGGAACCGTGTCGAGGACGAGCTTCATGTGACGGGTATGTAACGCCGCTGAGAGATCTCTCAAATCGGTGAGGTTGCCGAAGTGTTCGTCTACCGCGTACATGTCGGTTGCACCGTAGCCGTGATAGCTCTGGTTGCCGTGATTTTGATAGACGGGCGTAATCCAGATGGTGGTAATACCAAGCTGCTGCAGGTAGTCGAGGTGCTGTGTGATGCCGCGAAGATCTCCGCCATGCCAACCCCGTGGTTTGGCGAGTTGAGCATCGTGGTCAGGTCCATCGTTGGAAGGATCACCGTCTGCAAACCGGTCGATCATGATGAGGTACATCACGTCTTTCGACGAGAAGCCGGCAAAGCCGTCGGAGGGGTTTCGGCGGGGCGAGAATGTATAGGCAACTGTGGTTGCGCCCTTTGATGTTCGCGCGGTGAGTTGGATAGTTTCCGTTCGAGAGGGTGAGGCTGTCAGCCAGATTTGAGCGTAGTGGCCGTTATCGGAGATGACGGCTTTTTTGATGTGTAAGGCAGCGTCGCTCAAAGTGAAACGTGCGTCGTTCAGGTTTTGCCCTCTTGCGAGGAGCATGGGGGCAGGCATCGCGGCCCACCAGTTCGGAGGATCTACTTTGTCAATTTGAGGAGACTGCGCGAGCGCTGAGATGGAGCACGCGAGGACAAGAAGGAGGCGGCGCATGGAGACAGATCCTCAAAAAAAATACGCGACGGCGCGATGGTTGAATTTGATAAAGACAAGCGGCACCAGAGAGACGCGCTCAGAGGTGCCGCTTTGATGGAAGCAGTTAGAAGTTGATGTGGGCCGCTAGCTCTAACTGGCGTTCGGTGTTGAGTCGAATGCTGTTAATGCTCCCAAACCCATTGTCTGCGCCGCTGGCATTTGCACCAGTGGTAAAGACGGTGTTGGATCCGGGGATGTTGGTGCCATCGTGGATGTTGGTGTCCGGATTTCCGAATTGCGGTGTGTTGAACAGGTTGTAGGCTTGAGCGCGGAACTCAGCGTTGACCCGTTCGGTAATGTGGAATCCCTTGAAGATTCCAAGGTCCACCGTTTTATAGCCCGGGCCGGAGAATGCGTTGCGCTGCAGGTTTCCTGGACGGGTGAAGATGCCGGACGAGTTGATCGGGGGAAGGCCGAAGACGCCGGTAAAGAACGTGCGGTTATTGGAGTTGTTCGATCCGCCAACGAGCTGACGCTTCACTTTGCTAAAGCTGATGAGGTCCGGTCGGTTGTCGATCGTTCCGGGACTTCCTGTGGTGCTGAAGTCGATCGGTGTGCCGCTGTCGAGTGTGACGATTGTGTTGAGCTGCCATCCTCCGAGGACCTCATCGAGACCACGATTCATGTTTGCGCCAAATATTTTGCCGCGGCCGACGGGAAGCGAGTAGACAGCGCTGGCGACAAAGACATTTCGCTGGTCCTGATCGGAGTTGCCGTAGTTCGCACCCAGGTCGGGACCGTCCGGGGTGATGAAGATACGTCCGCTTGAGCTTGTGCCGGTGCCTGAGCTGAAGGCTCCGTTTGAATTGTCGCGCGAATGCGACCACGTGTACGCAACGGTCGCAAGCAGGCTCGACCCAACACTGCGGTTGAGATAGACCTGCAGGCCGTCATATTTGGAGGAGCCGCCCGCGAGTCCTTCCGTGATTGTTCCACGATTCGGATAGAGGCCGGCGGTCGTGCCGTCGAGAACAGGGGAGTTGGCATTGAACCAGGTCATTAGGTGATCGGATTTGTTACCAACATAGGCAATGTTCAACGAAGTAGCGTGGTCGAGTTGCTGTTGAATCTGCAGGTTGTACTGGGTGACTGCACCGTTCTGATTATTTACCGGCACAGAGAGAACAGTCGCGTTAGCGAGATTGATTGAGTTGATCGCCCCGGGGCCAAACGCAGGTATGGGAAGAGGAGCGGTGGCGGTGGCGGCATTGTTCGGGATGGTGGGGCTTTGGCCAGTGAACGTAATGCGGTAGCCATTGGTGGCGGTGTACTGGTTGACACCGTTGAACCCTGGCTGGTTGGACAGCTGGTTGCCCACGCCTCCCCGATCGAGGAAGTAGAAGATGCCATAGCCGCCGCGGAGTGAAGTCTTTCCGTTCCCGTAGAGGTCATAGGCGAAGCCGATGCGAGGTGCAAAGTTGTTCTTGTCGGTGTTGATGAGCGAGCGCGAGTTTCCATTGACCCCGGCGACCTGGAGGGTGCCGGTCGAGAAGTCGTAGTTCGCTTGATTGTTGTTCTGCTCGTAGGGATAGGTGTAGAGATCGTAGCGGATACCCAGGTTGAGAGTCAGGCGGCGATTTACTTTCCAGTCGTCCTGTACAAAGTAGCCCGTCTCGTAGTTGAACGTCTTGAAGAACGTGCTTGCCGCTCCAATTTCATAGTCCGAGAAGCCGGCAAGGATCTCTGAAGTCTCGTAGCCGGTGAAGCGCCCGGTCCCAGGAAAGTTGACGCCGCCAAGGACAAAGTAGCCCTTCGAGTCATTTCCCTGGAAGAAGTCGACTTCACGACGGATGATATTCGCACCAGTTTTCAGGGTGTGTTTGCCGTGAGTGTAGCTAACGCTGTCAAGGAACTGAAATGTCTTTTCAGGGACGGAGTACGGGCCACCGTCACCGGTGTACTCGATCTGGGTGTTGCTTCCGCCGATGAGAGCGCCGCCTCCCAGGAGTGAGTTGCGATTGGCGTTTACGATGCCGAGATTGGCAGAGATCGGTATGCCCTGGTCGGGGTTCACATACGCGAACTCAGGCCGAATATAGCCGAAGCGGAATTCATTGACGAGGTTCGATGTGAAGATGTGTGTGTAACCCGCCGCTCCGCCTCGTGGGTGGTTTACGTTTCCACCGGAGGCAAATCCTGCCGGCAGGTTCGTAAAGAGACTGTTTACGTCCAGGTTGTCCTGGCCATAGCTGTAGCGTACGAAGACGGTGTCCTTTTGCGAGACGTGGTAATCGAGGCGGGCGTCGAAGTCGTTGAAGTTCTGGATGGCATTCCGTACGGCAAAGTAGTTATTCAGTACACCCGCCCGGGTGGGTGCATCAAAGGCATTGAGATAGTTCAGCCCCGCTGAATTGATGCGATCCTTCGGAATGATGTTGCCGGCGAATGGCTGGCAAGTGGTCGGATCATAGATCGCTCCAACGACAGGTGTGGCACCTGCGGGAAGCGCTGGGCAGCCGGTGGCAGACGCGAAGGCTCCGGGATTGCTGGTTACGTTCTGACCAAGAAGTTCGGAGAAGTTCCCTTGGCGCATAAGAGCAGTCGGCACAGTGTAAAAGCCCGTGTCCTTCGGCTGCTTCTGACGTAGAGCCTGGTAGTCACCGAAGATAAAGACCTTGTCTTTCCAGATCGGACCACCGACCGCGCCGCCGAACTGCTTACGCTGGAAGGCGGGAGCGGGGTTGCCGGGATTGAAATAGAGAGGGTTTGCATCGAAGATCTGATCGCGGAAGTATCCGAACGCCGAACCGTGGATGCTGTTGGTCCCCGACTTTACGGAGTTTTGGAGGATGGCTCCGCCGGCACGGCCGAACTCGGCAGGAGCGACTGAGGTCGTGACGCGGAACTCTTGAATAGCTTCTGGGGGCGTGAAAAAGACAATGGAGTTGACGAGGGACTCATTGTTATCGACGCCATCGAGGATGAAGTTGTTGGACTGCTGACGAAGTCCGTTCACTGCAAGCGCGCCGCCGCCTGAGTCGGAGTAGCGGAAGGTTTCGACGTTGCCATTTCGGCCGCTTGCGTCTGAGTTGAACGCTCCACGGGTTACGCCGGGGATGAGGTTCGCGAGGGATGTGAAGTTGCGACCATTGAGCGGGAGGTCGGTGACCTGCTTTCCTTCGATGACCGAGCCGGTGGAAGAAGTCGAGAGGTCTACCACCGGAGCGGCGTCATTAACTTCGACGGTCTCGCTGGAGGCACCAACGGGCATCTTGAACTCCACCGTCTGGATCTGGGAGACCTGAAGCACGAAGGACTGATTCACACTCTGAAAGCCGGCATGGCTGGCTTCCACCTTGTAGTTGCCTCGAGGCACGGCAGAAAAGGTGAAATTTCCGTCGCTGCCGGCGGTGAGGGTCTGGGTTGCTCCGGTGTCTGTGTTGGTGAGTTTCACGGTGGTGTCAGGCACCACGGCACCGGTTGGATCCGTGACGATCCCGGTGACGCGTCCTGTGTCGGTTTGCGCTCGTAAGCTCAAACCCGAGACAAGGAGCAAGCAGACTAAAGATAGCAACAGATTCTTAACGAGAGATGGGGGACGTGAGGTGCGTGTATTCACGGTGAAGCCTCCTGAAAGACAACTCAACTGAAGTAGTTCTTTGAACTGTTCATGTTGCGGGTAGAACATTGTCGGTTCGTGATCGATCAATGCCATCGTCCAGGCGTCTTTTATGAGCTATCTTTTCGTCAACAAATAAGTTATTGATTCTTGGGCGATTAATCCCGTGTGATCAACAGCAAGAACGGACGTTTATGTGCGCTACGTGCTAAACTTAGGCTTCAAGGCCACGTGATGCCGTCTCCCAGCGATACAGTCTCGAAGGTAAGTTTTGGAGTATTTGAGGCCGATCTTCAAACGGGAGAACTCTGGAAGGCCGGTCGCAGGGTTAAGCTGCAAAGCCAGCCGTTTAGGGTGCTCACGTGCCTTATCGAGCGGCCCGGCGAGGTCGTTAGCCGGGACGAACTTCAACGACGAGTGTGGGGTCCTGACACTGTCGTCGATTTCGATCATTCCATCGGCACAGCGATTAATAAGATCAGGGACGCTCTGGGCGACACCGCGGACAATCCCCGGTTTGTGGAGACGCTGGCCAAACGCGGTTATAGGTTTATTGCGCCAGTCGCAATCCGGACCGCGGCGCTTGAATCAAGCACAGGCGAAGGGTACGTGTTGGATACCATCGATGCGCATGCTGCTTTGCTAGTGTCCACGACGCCCCCCACAGAATCAACTTCCACGAATCAAGATTTTCCTGTTGAGAGTGCGGCTTCGCCGTCACGAAAAGGCGGGGTCTGGGTTGGAGCGGCCTCTCTGGTGGCCCTTCTGACTGGTATCGGGGGGTTCTATGCTGGTTCAAAGCGACCCGGTCCATTGCCGCGGATCGAACGGCTTACGCGGACTGACCGGATAGCTCCGGGGACGCCGGCGACTGAGAGTTTGCCAGCATCAGCCACGGATGGACTAAGAATTTTTATTCCCGTCATCTCCGGCGGAAGATCGGTCCTGGCACAGGTCGACGTACGTACGGGCGAGGTTCAAAAGCTTCCCCTGCCAAGCGAGATCTCTTCCCCCACCCTTGGTGACCTGTCGCCCGATGGCTCAACGCTGCTTCTACGCAACCACCTGTCTCCTGAATCTGAGCAACCGCTATGGACGTTTTCGACCGGAGCGGGCACTGCGCTGCGACTGGCCAATGTAATAGCGCACGACGCAACCTGGATGCCCGACGGTAAAAGAGTTCTGTATGCGGCCGGGAATCGACTGTTTGTCAGCCGACTGGAGGATGGCGTATCTACTCCTTTTGCCACGCTCCCGGGTCGAGCCTTCTGGCTGCGCTGGTCACCTGATGGAAAGATCCTCCGATTCACCCTGATGGATCCCGTGGATCACACGCTTGGTCTCTGGGAGACTGGACGGGACGGCCGCTCATTGCGCCCTATTCTGAGTAGTTGGACAAAACCATCTTCTGAATGCTGCGGAATCTGGACCGGCGACGGTAAATACTTCGTCTTCCAATCTGACAGAGGAGGCAGCAGTGATCTGTGGCGGCTTGAAGGCAATAATATCGTCAACCCCGTGCGCGTGACGAACGGTCCGTTGAGCTTTGCCGGCCCTGTCACTTCGCGCATTGGCCACCGGATTTATTTCCAAGGGGCCGAGACCCAGTCTTTGCTGCAGCGTTACGATGCGGGACGGCGAGAGTTCGTGCCCGCCCCCGGCTTTTTGTCCGACGCCAACAGAATCGAATACTCACGCGATCGCCAATGGGTTACCTGGACTGATCTTCAGGGACGCCAGTGGAGGGCGAAGTCCGACGGCACTGAGCTCATCCAACTCACACCGGACTCGCTCCAGGTATTCCATGCTCACTGGTCCCCCGACGGGAAAAAGCTGGCCTTGATGGCGCGTGAACCCGGCAAAGCCTGGCAGATCTACACGGTCGCCGCAGATGGTGGAACTCTTGAGCAACCTCTTCACGAGAACCGGAACGCCGCGGACCCATCGTGGTCTAACGATGGGCAGTCGATCGTCTTTGGGCGGATACCCGACATCATGGGCAAGGAAGACGGTCCGAGAGCCTTGCAGGTTCTTGATCTTCGAACGTACAAGCAAACACAACTTCCAGACTCTGAAGGGCTCTTCAGTCCGCGGTGGTCTCCCGATGGCCGTTATATCGCTGCGATCACATTAGACCAGCGGAGGCTCTTGCTCTTCGACGTAATGACACGCAGTTGGCGGACATTAGCTGATACCACGGTTGCGGATCCGGTATGGGCCTCGGACAGCAAAGCCATTTTCTTTCATGCCTCTTCCGCGGAGATGCAACCTATCTACCGGGTCTCGATCTCTGATGGCCGGCTCGAACAGATTGCCAATCTTTCCGACTTCAGCGGAGGCGACACGGAAGACTACTTTTTCTGTGGTCTCACGATCGACAATGTCCCTATTGTGCGATCAAGAACCGGCACAGGAAACCTCTACACAGTCGATCTCGGCAGCCCATAGCAATTTGGTCTCCGTGATAGAAGCGATCGCGGATCGAATCATCTTCAATACGCCGGCGGCCGAGCCGTCAGTCACCGCGAACGCCCCCATCCGTCTTGACGATTGTCCCAATAGACCAATCTCCTACCGGCTCCTGATCTCGAGCTTCGAACGCGAAATTCGATCGGGCTCGCCATTCAAGATGAGACGCCAAATTCAACAAGGACCCACACAACCGCATCTCGATGTTCTTCTGTCGATCCTCCACATTCATCGATTTCTCTTCTTCAATTTGCACACGTGCACGGAGCTCTTGAGCATGCAAATTCCACGACAAGAGCTGTTCAGCCTCTTCCCTTTCGATCGCATTGGCTAAACTGCGAAGCACGCTGGAAGCGTGGTCTTCTACTTCTCGAACAAGCGCGTCTCGTTCGTCCGCTGTCAGGTTTCTGTGCTGCAGAAGCCCAGTCTTCACAAACAGGAAGGCTCGCAATTCTGGGGAAAGTGTTCGAATGCTGCGGTTCACAAGGCTTTCGTACGGCTTTTTCGGGAAAGCCTCAAACGTGTACATATCCGCCAGATCCCGCAGTTTGTCGAAATCACGGTTAATTTTGGAGCTCGTCACGGCCAGCTGTTGATTGGCTTCTAGAGCAGACTCCGCTGCGACAGCCTTGAAGTCCGCCAGATTCCGCAGTGTGCTCAGGAGCAAGTTGCGGACGGATGCGCTGGAGTTCTCTGCCCAAAGATGATCAAACACAAGCCACATTGCTACAACGCCCAGCATGATACCCAGAAGCGCGTCGCGAGAGGGCACGAGGGAGGTATTGATCGTGAACCTATTGAGGTTGACTAAATTGTAGGCCAACACAATCTGAAACCCAGCGTAGGCAATCCGTGGGCCGGAGGTCGCTACCCATGATCCAATCGCAACGACCGACGCGAAGAGAAAAGCGTATTGCATGAGACTGTTTATTTGAGGAAGAATCAGTGCCTCAGTTCCTAATCCAATGACGCCAGCTCCCATGATGAACCCGGCAAACCGGAGACTTTGCCGATGGCGGCTGGCGCCAGTGAATCGACGAGCCGTCAGTGTACACGTTATGATCGACGCTCCCAAACCTATCCAGCCAGTGCTCATATAAAACACATAGCAGAGCAGAGCAGAGAGAGCGCCACGCACCGCAAATTTGTAGTGCTCCTTGTTTTGAAGAGCATCAACAACAAATGCGCCTATCGACATCTTCGGTGCCGCTGCAGGTAAGAGCCGATGGACCGCAAGGTTTTCATCGGAAAAACTCTGAGCGATCAGATCTACTGTGCGTTCGATTTCTACCAATATTGGATTCACGGTGCGATTTACCAGTGGTAGATCGATCCAGTTCGTAAGGCTTTTGCATAAAAGGCAGTACCGAATAGCAGATAGATTCCGCGCAATCGCTAGACAACGCTCCTGATCATCAATGGATAAGATTCGGGCAGATTCGGCGAGATTCGACCCGAGTTCGACCAATTGTCTTGTGAGAGCGATCACGGTAGCGAGCAAATCGCGAAAGCCCGGTTCATAGGAAGAGTGTGCGAGTAACTCGGACAAATCGTCCACACCTTTGGCAGCAGAACGACTGAGTTGGATCGTCAACGCCGAAGGAGGAAACTCTTCCGCTTGCACTTGACTCAATAGTGTCTGAATCAAACCTAACCGGTGATTGATTCCGTCCAGAATTGCGTCGGGCAATTGCTTTTTCGCGAATAAGCTCTCAATGAGCGCAGTGGTTGCACACGCTATTAGAATCGCGAGCAACGTGTAGAGCGTACGCTCAACGCGTACCTCCGTTCGAACTGGCAGGTCCCACACTTGAATCGCAACCGCGATTGTAACGCTGGCGGTGAGGGACGGATTGATGAAGTTCAAGCTACTGATTGCAAAAAATGCGACGAAGAGAATTGCGATCACCCAGATCACATGAAGGAATGGAGAGCCGCTCGTCAGCACTCCTCCCAGAATTACTGCTGCAGTTGCGATTGAGCACGCCAAGCCGATGTCAAACGCGGATTTCCTTGCCGCCTTCGGACTATCGCGCGAGATCAAGATCGGGAAGCCGGCACCTAATGCCGCACCGGGAATCCGAAAGATGAACGCAAGCAGCATCACACTGGTACACGCGAGTACGATTCTTCCCACCAGCGCAGTCCGCCCCGGATACGACGCCAGTTCCGCGCGCAGCATCTCGACGGGCTTCCACACCGGCGGTTTGTATTCTCCGTATATTGGCATGACTCACCTCAACCCTGACGATGGGGAGGTCGCATCACGACGATGGCGACCTGACCAACACGAAACACCCCCGGAGGCGGATCGATAATTTTGATGCGTACCGGATATCGCGACGCTAGACGCACCCAATTTAACGTTCGCTGCACCTCCGGCAAACCCTCTGAAAGTTTACCGACAACATCCGGATCAGGAGTTACACCAAAGCTCGCGCTTTCAACGACACCGCGATATTTCGTATTTCTATCAGACATAAGAAAGACGTCTACGGGCGTTCCAGGTTGAACATGTCCGATTTGCGTTTCCCTGAAATTCGCGAGAACCCACCAATTTCTATTGTCAATCAGGGTGAACAATTGCTGGCCCACCTTGGCGTATTCGCCTTCGGATATTGTGAGGTTTGTAACGCGGGCATCGAATGGCGCTAGTACGCTGCATTGCTCATAGTTATATTGAGCCAGCCGAACTGCAGAAGCACGGCTCTCACGCTCCGCAAGCAAAGGTGCTAGAACGAGAACAGAGTGTGCTGATTCTTTGACCTGAGCTTGGCTCTGAGAAATCTGTGCGACGGCTTGTTGTTTTTGTGCCGAAGCAGAGAGCAGACTCGCTTTCGCCAATAGCAATTGAGACTGCGCCTGTTCCACCGCTGCCGCCTTCGCTTCGGATGTCGAGCGTGCTTTGTGAACATCATCCTCAGTGACGAAGCCCTTGGCCAGAAGGGGCTGGATGCGATGAAAATTTGCTGTGGCGTAGTTTTCGTCAGCCTGCGCCTGTTTCAACGCGGCTTCCGATCGCGCAACTGCCGCTTTAGCAATCTCAATTTCGTCAGTCGCTCTGGTCTCGTTTGCCAGTGCGCTCTGCTCGCCCGCATGTGCCACATCGATCCCGTTGACCTGGGAGGAGATTCGACGCGATTCATTCTCGATCTCACCCTCCAGTGCCGCCTGGGCAGCGAGTGCACTCTGCAAGGCATACAGGTAAGGACGATCATCAATTTTGTAAAGGAGAGTTCCCTTTTTGATGAATTCGTTGTCATGAATAGGCAACTCCATAACCGGGCCTTCAACCACCGGAGCGATACCGATGAAGTTCGCTGTCACTTCCGCGTCATCAGTACGCGGATACAACACCACCTCGCGAACAACCAAACCCGCGGAGACAAGGGCACCTGCGACGATGCACGCGCTAATGATCGATCCTTTCCGCATTATCACCGATTGTGAGTTTGTTATCTGCAAGATGTTTTCCTCTCTACCGGAACAAGATCAGCCAGAGTGTGCAACTGAAGAGACAAAGAAGCGCCGAATAAACAATTGGTAGTGGCCAAAGTTCCTCCGTAAGCTTTTTCTTTGTGGCGTACACGTGAGCCAAAAACGTCAGCGCAATCGCAATTGCGAGACATGCAAGCCATGACGGGAAGTACGATCCTAAAATGTTGAACTCCGGGGATCCGGAGCACCCGACACTTGCCAGCAAAAGCGGGCTGATTGCGAAGCTTAGCCAGCTATGACGTTTGTTCGTTCGCCGCCAAAGAAACTGGTGATTCGAGCTCATGGGTTGTTGCCTTTCGGATGATTTGCCAGCAGATCCCCCGTCCGGAAATCGAGATCGGTAAAAGTCCTGAGCACTTGAGTGCGAGCCGTGACGTCGATAGCGCGGGCCTGCGCCAAGGCATCTTCAGCCGCCAGCACATCCAGGAAATTGCGGACGCCTTCTTTGTACGACTCCAACGCCGCTGAATAGGACTCCTGAGCAGCAGTCAACAAAGCCGTCGCCGCTAGCCTTTGTTGTAGGGCTGTTGCTGCATTTGAGTAGGTGGTCCAGACTTGATTTGTAATTTCGTTTTGACGGTTGTGAACCTCATCAGTCGCAACTTTCTCTTCTGCCTTTGCCTCAGCGATCCGATTCTCCCGAAGGAGCCCGTCAAATACCGTCCACTTCAACTCGAGCGTGGCGTCATAGACGGGGGCCTGGGCGTAGAAGCCGGGAGATCCTTGTTGCTCTCCGAAGGCACGAAGCCAGCCTTTTGACCCTTCGAATGTAAGTGATGGGTAGTAGGCCGATGTAGCATGCTTTACCTCAGCATGCGCGGCGCTTACGTGCGCTTCGTCAGCCTGTAGGTCGGGCCGAACCGCGAACGCCGTATCTACCGCATGTTGAACTGATTGGTCCAGTTCGTCTGGAATTCTCAGCTGATCCAGCGCCTCAACTTTCAGTGGTTTCAACGGACTGGCGGTAATCGCCGTGGCTAGATTTCCTATCTGCACTTGCTCAGCGCCAAGCGCACTCTGCAATTGGTAGTTCGCTCTGGCGGTTGCGGCCTTTGCCTCCAGCACTTCTGGCACTGTAGCGAGTCCGTTATTACGTCGTTCTTGGGCCGCGGCCTCTGATGTCTTGGCGTCGTTGAGGGAAACCTCAGCCGCTTCCCTCAGTCCTTTCGCTTCGAGTAAACCGAAATACGATTGACTGACCTGTCGGATAAGGACCAGATGCTCATTGTTGAATGAAAGGTTTGCAGCAACGAGTCGCGCTTGAGCCGCAGTTATTTCTGTGCGACGCGCACCGAAGTCCACGAGAGTGTAGGCCAGATGAACAGCGGTATCAAAGTAGCCTATGTCCTGTACAGCCCAGGTCAGACTGTAGAGCTGTGCGTTCACATAGGTTCTTCCAGCCGCTATCGCAATGATTGTCGGATACAGTTCGCTCTTCGCGATCCCAACGGAAGCGGCTGTTACCTTAGCTCGATTCCATGATGCTTGCGTCGTGGGACTATTCGATTCAGCGATGTCGATGAGCTCACCCAAGCTATAGGCGTGGTCATCATCTAACGTCGCCTCATGCAAAGGAACTACAGTTGAGTGGCGCTCCAACGTGTGATGATCGGGAAACCAAGGCTCATTCGGCGTAGTCGGAGGCTTTTGGCCAGATGCTCGAATCGGCAGAAACAATGCCATCGTCACGGCAGCTGCAAGTCTTAAGACGATCGCGCACGACGGAGTGTTTTTGGCTTGATGACCCGGTCTCATATCAAGAACTTCCACCATTCGTTCGCCGTGCGTCTTGTACAAGTTTTACTGTGTCTTGTGTTTCGTCGAGAAGCCCACCAAGATCGGGTATGCAAACCGTCACTAAACGAAGGGGACTAGCCTCAACCGTGATGCTAAAGATCTGCACCGCTGTCCGCGAGCAACCGGCGTCCGCTTGGTTGCCCATCGTTCTTGCCCAACCACATCGAATGGCATCACGCATCTCCTATTCTCGCGCAATGAGTAAATTTGAGCGCGATAGGATTTCAGTGACCCGGAACCGACTCACAACTGCGATTAAGCCAGAAGAAAGAGCTTCGTTCTATTGGACAAAGGTATTGGTTCAGTATCTGGAACACTACGCGCTTTTCGAACGGATTACAACGCTGCCGGAGCACTATCCGCCCCCGCTCCGAACGTCCACAGTTTGGAGCGGCGCGCTGATGCGATTAGCCGAGCCGCAACCGTCACGTGCTCAAGAACTCGGAGCAGACACTCCCTCAAAGATGCCTCTGTTCAATTGACCAGATAGTCAGTTACCCGTATAGTTCATACGGAACGAACATAGAATCCAGCGGAGCCATCCGAGAGGTGCCCCCTCGTACCCAAAAACGAGACAGAGACGTGACCGTACCAGCCATTCTGGCCGCGGCCGAGATAGAGTTTGCCACAAATGGTTTTGCCGCAGCACGTACTGAGAGTATTGCGGCACGGGCAAATGTAGTAAAGGGCCTGATCTTTCACTATTTCAAGAGCAAAGAAGGGCTCTATGAGGCCGTTCTGGTCCAGGCCTACCAGCCAGTTAGGGAGGCGCTCAACGAGGCTTTCGACCAAAACCTCAGCGCAGCGGACGCTTTGCTGATCTTTGTCGAGAGATTGCTTGCTACATGGACGGAGCACCCCTTGTCGCCGGTTATCTTTATTTTGGAGAGCATTCAAGGCGGGGGCGAGCACGTCCGCAAATTGGGAATGCCTTCTCTCTATAGCCAGGTCGAGATCTTGCTCAAGAAGGGGATCGCGTCGGGAGAGTTCAGGGAAATGGACCCTGGACATGGCGCCATCAACATTATCGGCCTGTGCGGCTTCTATTTTTGTGCTGCTAAAAATATCTCCCATATTCCGGGGAGAAGCCGTAATCCCTTGAGCAAAAAATCGTTGGCCAGACACAGAGCAGAAGTGATTGCCTTTGTCAGAAAGGGCACTGGCCGGAGCAACTAAAAATGTGGGTCTTTCTCTATCCTGGCGCAATCTTTAGTTGACTGACTGAATAGTCAATTGCGCGCAAAAAGATTAAGAGTTTTCACAAACTACTAAATCGAACACAGGGAACAGGAGAATTTATGACAACCACAGTCGCAGTACCAACCATGAAAGCCGCCCAGGTTACCGCAGCTGGAGCCAGTCTCACGATCGTCGAGTTGCCGATCGCCGAACCCAGGCCCAGGACAAGTGCGCATCAAAGAGTCTCCGAAAGCGGTACACATGTCCTCAATCGCAAACATCCCGCCGTGGTGCGCGATCCACCATTTCCGGTGCTGAGCGTCTGACATGGGTATTGGCGAATATTGTTTGTCCTGTTTCTGTCAGGCAACGCTGATTCCACGCATAGTGAAATCCTGAATGATCCACCGCTAATTCCTGAATTCGATTTCGATGGCTAGTACGTTCCTTGTCGAACGAATGCCGTTGTGGGTATCGGCGAGCTGTCGCTCGCCCCGCGTTGGACGATGGAAGTGTGTGGCGTGTAATCTCTCTCCAGCAGAAGGAGAGTCTATGTTGCGTCGTGACTTCGTGCGCGCTGTCGTCTCGGTAGGATTTTTACCAAAGGTACTGCTTGCCCAGCAGACAGCGAATCCCGCCCCGCCTCCACCGGCTCCCGTGCCGTGGACACTGGGGCTAAATCCTAAGACGCCTCTGCCTGTCGTTGAAGCGGCCGATGGGATTGCGGAAACCGAGGCGAGCTTTTTTACCTCGACTCAACTGGCGACGTTCACGCGATTCTGCGACTTGCTGCTGCCACCGCTCGACAGCAAGCCAGGCGCGCTACAGGCGGGGACACCCCTGTTCCTCGATTTCCTTATTGGCAGTTCGCCTGCGGCGCGTAAGAAGGTATATAGCGGTGGTCTGGATTGGCTAGAATCAGAAGCAAAGACCAGATATAAGCTATCGTTCGCTCAGTTAAACGCAGATCAGGCGGATGCGCTCATCAAGCCCTGGCTTCGTACGTGGATGACGGATCATCCGCCAACCGAGCAGCACGCCGACTTCATCAACATCGCGCACGAAGACATCCGAATTGCGACGATGAACTCGAAGGTCTGGGACGATGCCGGAGTGGCCGCTCGGCACGACTGGGTGACGGGCGGACTCTACTGGTCTCCGATCGAGCCGGATCTCGCGGGCCTCGGAGCAACCTCCACGCATCTACCTCCACACGTGATGGCTGTTCCCAAAGCCCCACATACCATACCTTCCTATCCCCGTTAGAAGTGAGCGGCTCCCTACACAGATAATGACAGAGACAACCTACGACGTACTGATTATTGGGTCGGGCCATGCCGGTGGAATGGCTGCGAAAATCCTGACCGAGAAGGGCATCCGCTGCCTGATGCTGAACGCGGGCCCGGTGGCCGATGTAGCCAGAGATGCACAGCGCAAGCCGGCGTACGAGTTGCCGTATCGCGGCTTCAAACCACCTGGGCGCCTGGAGCATGTCTTCCAGGCCAGTGAGTTCAACGCAAACGTCTGGGTGGATGAGGAGGAGGTTCCGTATACCTTCGATCCTTCCGCACCGTACAACTGGGTGCGGGTCCGTCTGTTTGGCGGCCGGTCGCTGTTCTGGTCGCGGCAGTCGTTCCGGTTGAGCGACTACGAGTTCAAAGGTAAATCTCATGATGGGTTCGGCGAAGACTGGCCCATCAGCCTCGCCGATCTGGCGCCCTATTATTCACGAGTGGAAGAGATCTTCCAGGTGGAGGGCGCGCAGGACGGTCCGCCGCAGATGCCGAATGGCAACTTCGTTCCTGTCGACGAGGTGTGGTCGGAGTCCATGCAACGGTTCATTAAGGCTTCGCAGCCATACAACATGGCGGTCTGCAAGCAGCGCCGCGCCCTGGGCCGCGATGGCCTGGCAAGTTCGGTGAATCTTCTGCTGCCGGATGCGGAGCGAACCGGCAAGCTGACTTCAATTGCTAATGCAGTGGTACGACAGATTACGGTCGATAAGAACACCGGCCAGCCCAATGGGTGCCTCTTCGTCGACCGCCTCTCCCGTCGGGAGATGCATGTGAAGGCTCGCGTGGTGGTACTGGCCGCGGGGACGCTAGAGAGCACGCGCCTATTGTTGAATTCAAGCCTCGGCAACTCGAGCGGCATGCTAGGTCACTATCTGATGGACCAGATCTACGGCCCGGGGGTCACCTGCTCAGTGCCTGAGGCGCGCAATGGTAAGGCAACAAAACAGTTGATGAATGGCGGGGCAATTGTTCCGCGCTTTCGCAACATCACGACGAAATATGACAAGTTCCTCCGCGGCTATGCGTTAAATGTAACCAGCAGTATGGGTGCGATCGAACCCCGTAACTTTGCGACGTATGGAGCGGAGTTGCAGCAGAAGTTGAACGAATACAATGGAAGCGCCTTCTACATCACCGTGATGGGAGAAGTGCTCGGGCGCTACGAAAATCACGTTCGCATCGATAAGGAGAAGGTTGACGCGTGGGATATTCCCGTGCTGAACATCCAGACCAGATATACCGATAACGAATTCAATATGGCGAAGGATGCCGTGGAAGTTGGGTGCGCGGTGGCCAACGCGGCTGGGTTCGAAGTGCTCTCAAAAAATGACGTTCCCAATCCTCCGGGCTACAGTATTCATGAAGTCGGAACCTGCCGCATGGGCGATGATCCAAAGAAAAGCGTTCTGAATAAGTGGTGCCAGAGTCACGACCACAAGAATCTATTCGTTGTCGATGGAGCTAGCTTTGTGAGTGGCGGTTGGCAGAACCCAACGATGACCATCCTCGCTCTCTCGATGCGCGCTTCCGAATATCTCGCGGACGAGATGCGCAAGCAAAATGTCTAGGAGGGACAAATTGATGGAATTTTCGGCGCAGTGACACGGTAATTTGCATGAGTGAAAAGTTGGTTCACGGCTGACACTGGAAGGCTCTCCGCGGTATAAACCCTCTTGAAACTATTCGCACCAAGAAACTCTGATCGAATCAAGCGTCTGACATGCTCTTACATTTCCGCCCAGCGTCGTAGCAGGTTGTGATATATCCCAGTCAATTGGACCCCAGCCGCATTTTCGGGGGCCTCTTTAGCCAGCCGCTGAATTGTTGTATCCAGGTCGTAAAGTAAGGTGCGATCTGCATCACTGCGAATCATGCTTTGTATCCAGAAGAATGAAGCCACCCGTGCGCCCCGCGTAACTGGATTGACTCGATGCAGACTCGTCGCCGGATACAACACCATGTGCCCTGCCGGCAGCTTCACACTATGCACTCCGTAGGTGTCTTCGACTAACAACTCTCCACCGTCGTACTCTTCAGGGGCTGATAGAAACAGGGTGGCGGAGACATCTGTTCTGATTCTGTGTCCCGTGGTGGCGTTGGCGCGGATCGCAGTATCGACATGCGTCCCGAAGTGTCCGCCCCCTGTGTAGCGATTGAACATCGGAGGAAACACACGCAACGGCAGCGCAGCCGACATAAACAACGGCGACCGAGCTAGTGCAGCCAGCACCATCTCTCCCAGCTTCACCGCCACCGGATGTCCCTCGGGCAATTGAAGATTCTCTTTTACGCTTTGTGCTTGATATCCAGCGGTAACCTTCCCGTCCACCCATTGCGCCGCATCCAGTAACGCACGTGACTCTGCAACTTCGCCCACACTTAGCACATCTGCGATTGTGATCAGCATTAAAATACTCCTTAGGTCACAAATAAGACCTGCCCGACCGAAGCGCCGAGCAGATCGCTAAAACTTCCGTTGTTAGAACCGGAAGTTTATGCCGATCAGCGCGCTCGCACCGGCGCCCGGAACCAGGTGGCTCGGATGCGGCAGATCGATATAGTAGCGGTTTAGCAGGTTATATACGTTTGCCTGCAGTTCCAATCTGTCCGTCAAGGGTCGTTTGACCATTGCGTTGAACACCCAATACCCTGGCACCTGTTTCATCGCTACACTCGTCACGACGAAGCCTGGCCCGTTTGGATTCACGGCATACCCTGTCGGAACATACGGTACGGTTGAACTCGCAGTCCTGCTTGCCACATAGTTTCCGCCAAGACCTGCGTTTAGCCGCAGGGGCAGCCGGTGTGTCACAAATAGATTGAATGTCTGTTTCGGGACGTTCGCCAATGGATATCCCACTGATGTCGGAAAAAACTTGGAAAAGATGACCGCGCTATCGAGGTAGGCGTATCCCGCAACAATATCCATCCCTTCTGGAAGTCGTCCCACTACGCTGAACTGGACTCCTTTGACCAACTGATTTCCAGCCGCTACGATATTGTTCGAGTTGGTCGGGTCGGTTTCTCGCGCATTATCTTTCTCTGTACGGAACCATGATCCTTCGAGAAGAAGACGCTCATTTATAAAGCTCCACTTTGCACCCGCTTCATAAGACTCATTCTCCTCGGGTGCGGCTGAGCTGTTCGCCAATCCGATACTCAAACTTAGCGACTCTGCTGCAGGGTTGAAGCTGGTTCCATAGTCGAAGTACACGCTGCCATGGCTCGAAGGCTTGAAGACGAGAGCTGCCCGATAGGTCGGTTGTTCGTCTATTCTGCTGATCGGAGCGACCGGAGCGGTTACGGTACCTCCCGCTGGCGGAGTCGGCTGGTAGAGGTTGTAAGCGGTATCGAATCGATCCCAACGCACGCCGCCACTCAGTTCAAACAGTCTGCCCAGCTTCAAGGTGTCCACAAAGTAGAGCCCAACGCTCTTTGACTTGGTATGAACGATCGAAGTGATATAGCCCGTTCCGCCAAAAGGTTGATCTACGTTCGGGTTCACCAGATTCGTAGACGGCACCGTGTTGATCTTATTAATTGTGTAACTGGTTCTGATCGGATTCGAAATCTCCTGCCCACCTTCGACTCCGGCTACGAGTGCATGCTTGATGCCGAAGGTCTTGAAGCGAGCCACGATCTCGGTCTGGTCCCAGAGATCGCCCTCCACACTCTTGACCTGGATCTGATTCCGGTTCACTGCAATTGTGCTCGGATCGGTTGCGGCCGTATACAAGCAAGGTAGGGCTGGATTTACCGCAGAAGTCGGCAGGCTAGCTACGATGCCCCCCACAGGTATACTTGCCGGCGCGTTCGAGCAGATTTGCGGTTCGGTAATCTGCGCGTTGCGCGGGTAATTTGCCGCTCGAGCTATCGTGCGCAGGTTCAGCTCCGGCGAGAACTCGTGGTCTGCTCTCAGAGTCATGATGTCGTCATTTGTCTTTAGATCGTTCTCATCTGGAAATCCGTAGTAGTTATGGCGAATCGGTCCCGGCGCCACCGAATTGTTTAGCCACGGCAGCCCATAGTCTGGGGTGTCGTTCTCGGTGAGGTGAACGTAGCTCAGCGTCGCGTGGGTCTTCGTGTCCAATCCGATCGAGACGGAGGGTGCTATTCCAAAGCGCCGAATCTCCGCATTTGGCCGGCCTGCAACGCCTCCTTCCTGCGCCATGATGTTCGCCCGGAAGGCTGTTCCACCCACTACATCAGCCACAGGCTCATTGATGTCTGCTGTAATCCTGCGTGTCAGGTCAGTGCCGAACTGAGCCTGTACATTCACAAACTGCCTCATCTCCGGGACCTTGCTCTCCTGGTTGATGACGCCGCCGGTAGACCCGCGGCCGAACTGGATTCCTGCCGGTCCCTCAAGAGCGTCGACCTGTTCGTAATTAAACGAGTCGCGGTAGTAGCTTCCGAAGTCCCTTACTCCATCGAGGAAGATGTCGTTGCGCGCAGTGAAGCCTCGGATTGTCAGATTGTCGCCCTGGGCTCCTGCTTCACCAGCCGCCAAGCTGATGCCGGGCACGTTTCGCAGCGCATCCCGCAACGTAGACACTCCTTGATCCTGCAGCACAAACTGAGGAACAACATTAATACTTTGCGGAGTGTCCAATAGCGGCTCTGTAAACTTCGCCATAGAGACCGAGTCAATCGCCAAGGCCTCAACAGACACGGTGTCCTTTGCCTGCACTCCGACTACCATTGTTGTCGCGTCTTCCACACGATAGTTCAGCCCTGTGCCATCGAGCAGCTGACGCAGAGCCTCATCTTCGCGGTAGAGCCCGGTCACTCCCTGAGAGTTGAATCCGGCAATAGTCCCAGACGGCAGCACTATCTTTACTGTCAGACCGGTCGCCTTCTCGTAGGCTTTGATGGCCGCTTCCAAGGGGCCCGCCGGAATGTCGAAGCGTTTGAGAGGTAGCGTTGCATCTCCCCCGGAGACTCCCGTCAGGGCCGTCTCCTTCACACCTGCCGAAGCGTGTCTACCGCTACCCACCACGGCGTACGCTGCCAGAGTGCCTGCAGCGAGCCATCCTCGTGTCCCCCCGAACATCGCCCCGCCGCTTGCCTTTTTATTCCGGGCCAGCGATTTCAAACCACAGCGAGTATGCTTTGTCCACTTCATCATCTCTCCTTGCTTCATGTCTTTTCCAACCTTCGGAAGACAACACCCTGGTGACTTTGGCTGCGTCACCGCCATGGTACACAGAGTCCCTAAGCCCTACCGGGTGATCAGCCAGCGGCAGAACTGTGCGATCTCAAAATTAGTTTCGAATCAGCGAGCCACGCGCCTGAGATTCAAATGGACGGAACGGCCACGCGCCAATCTCGCCCAGGCATTTACAATGCAGACAACTGCAGTCCTTTCCGGCTGTGGTCCCAGACTCTCGTGGTTTCCGCCAAGAAATTATCCACGGGGGTCTGGCCCTCTGACTTCCTAACTCCCTGCAACAAAGCCCTCGAACCCAAATTCATGCGGTAAATTGAATATACGACATGATCGGTCCTAGTTCAATAGGATATCGGACTAATTCGGTCCTGTGCAGTCTAGGTAAGTGGGGCAGGGGTTTGGCGGTCTGCCCGTAGCGTCGAAGAGGTTAGTTACTCTGTACGCAGCGCCTTCATCGGATCTATACGCGTTGCCCTTCGCGCTGGAAGATAACACGCGGATAGAGCGACTGCCATCATCAACCCAGTCACCCCGATGAACGTCAATGGATCATAGGGCCGCACACCGTAGAGCAGCGACGAGCCAGCGATGGCTTGACTTAGAACCAGCGTAGCTAACAAACCACAGCCGGCACCGATCAACGCAAGCCTGCTGCCACGCCCTAACACCCACCTGAGCACTTCTCCACGGTTCGCGCCCAACGCCATCCGTATCCCTATATCGCGGGAGCGTTGTCCCACGATATAAGAGATCACGCCATACATTCCAATGCTTGCTAGTACCAGGGCGGTGCAGGCAAACACCGCCAGCAGTATCATGGCAAACCGCCTAGACGAGAGCGTCTCCGAGACAACTTCGTCCATCGCCTCAGGGTTATAGACTACTTGCTCGTGATTCATCTGAGTCACCGAGCTCTCAATACTTTTGAAGCTCGGAATAGTTCCGGACTTTGAACGAGCAAGCGCGTCCATCCCGAAGGCAACCAACCTCAACTGCTGCTCCGGCAACTGCATCAGAGATTGATAAGTCTCAGCGCGCAGCGGATTCACCGCGTCATTATCAAGCCCCCATTGGTTCACATGCCCGACAACACCTATGACCGTCGCTGAATCGTCAAACTGGTCCAGATGGATACGCTTGCCAATCGGGTCAGCGTCGCCGAAGAACTTTTTAGCAAACGCTTCATCGACCACAATCACTCGCGGCGCGTGGTCATCATCGGTCTCCGACAGGAATCGTCCCTTGAGCAGTGGAATGCCCATGACTTTCAGATAGTCTGCTCCGACCAGGTAGCGGATCGAAGATCGCATAGCATTTTGGTTCTCGGGCTTAGGTTCTCCGTCAAGCCAGAATGACTGCTCGTCGTCCGACATCATTGGCAGAGCGGCCCATGAAAAGCTGACCGCTTCAATATCGGGAGTCGTCGCGATTTTTCGTTGTGCGTCGCGTAGATAGGATCTGATCGCGTCGGGTCCAGCGGCGCTGATTGTCGGAGGTGCTTCCAGGCCAAATGTCAGTACACCGCGTGAGTGAAATCCCGGATCTACGTTCGATAGCTTGACCATGCTGCGAATCATCAACCCCGCACCGATCAACAAGACAAGTGCCAAAGCCATTTGAAAAACGACCAACGAATCCTGCGTACGGTTTTTTGCACTGCCGATGCTACGGCCACCCGATCTCAGGGTGCTCTGGACATCTTTCTTGAACATTTTCAGTGCGGGAGCAAAGCCGAACAAGATTCCCGACGCAAGAGAGATGATGGCGGTGAAGCAAAGTACTAACCAGTCGACATGAACCCCCGCCGCTCGCGGCAGATCCGACGGCAACATTTTTACTATGATGCGCGTCCACAACGCAGCCAACGCCAGGCCCAATACCCCTCCGAGTGCAGATAGAGTCAGACTTTCAGTCAGCAACTGCCGCAGCAAACGAGCACGGCCTGCTCCCAAAGCTGACCGCACTGCAAACTCCTGCCCGCGAGCATTCGCCCTCGCCAATAGCAAATTCGCAACATTGACACATGCGATCAGAAGTACAAAGCCGACAGCACCCATCAACAACAATAGAAGTGGACGGACATGACGCACCAACGATTCCTTGAACGGCACTAACTTGGCGTGAATTCCTTGATCGTCGGCTGGAAACGTCGTCTCAAGATTCCGCGAGACTCTTTCCATATCTGCCTGCGCCTGTTCGAGCGTCACTCCCGGCCGAAGTCGGGCAATACCGTGAATCCCCAACCCTGCGCCCCGATCATTTAGAGCAGGATTTTGAAATTGACCAATTGGCACATAAATATCACTCGCGCGAAAATTGTTTATCGCAAGGTTGAAGGTCGCAGGCAGAACGCCTACGATGGTGTAGTCGCGTCCATCGAGCGTGGCGGGCTTTCCGATTACATCCGGTCGCGCTCCGAATTTGCGCTTCCAGAACCCGGAGCTGATCATCGCTACAGGCTCCTGTCCAATCTCATCCTCGTGGGAGGCGAACAACCGCCCCGCTATAGGCTTCACCCCAAGGAGAGGGAAAAAATCCGAAGAGACGAGTTCTCCGCGCACCTCTTCCGAAGCACCTGTTCCAGTCAGAATGTACCCTGTGCCTCGCGAGACAGCGAGAGCGGCCAGCGTCTTGTTGTTCCGCTGCCAATCGCGAAAATTTAGATACGAGATTGAACCTTCATTGAAGTTCTGCTTAGCCGCATGAACTGTTATCAGTTCCTCCGCATGAGGATAAGGAAGCGGGTTCAAAAGAACTGCATTAAGGACAGAAAACAGAGCGGTGTTTGCACCGATGCCAAGCCCCAGCGTGAGCACGGCCACAACAGTAAATCCTCGACTCTTCAGTAGCATTCTGAGTCCGAATCGAACGTCCTGACACAACGTCTCGAGTCCAGGAAGCCTCTGTCGCTCGCGATAAGCCTCTCTGGTTTGCTCCAGACCACCGAGGCGAATTAACGCTTGTCGTCGCGCCTCCGCTTCGGACATCCCCGAACGAACGTTATCCTCAATATGCATCTGGAGATGACTTTCAAGTTCTTCGTCCAACTCCATACTTTCTCGTTGGTTGCCGAAAGTTCCGCAGATCCGGATCCAAAGCGCACGCAATCTTCGCATCAAGCCTCCTGCTTGGGAACGAGAAAGCGCGCGAGGATGGCAGTCGTCTGCTCCCAATCCTGGGTTTCTCTCTCCAATTGCTTCTTGCCGGCGCGACTCAGCTTGTAGAACTTTGCCCGTCGGTTATTATCCGACACGCCCCATTCAGAGACTATGGCACCCTCCTGCTCCAACTTCAGCAACGCAGGATAAAGAGTCCCATAGTTCAACGACAGAAGACCGCCACTCGTTTGTTCTATACGCCGGGCGATACCATAGCCGTGAAGCGACCCCATTGATTCCAGAGTCTTGAGAATCATCAAGGCCAATGTGCCTTGCCAAATGTCCGTCTTACACCCCAAGCCGCCCTCCTATTGCCATCCAATACATACTTACACATGCACATATGGGATAACAATAGGTATTCTAGATACCTCCAGCCTGCGTCATTTCCGCACGAAGGGTGATCGTAACCGATTAACGAACGTTACTCTGGCAACCACTGGAAGTGGTTATAATTTGCGAAGATGCGATCCATTTATCAACGTTGTCTGCTGAAGGTCAACCGACTCTTGAAGATGAACCGACAAGGGAATTTGAGGAGTTTTGAATCGTACTTGCCTTATATCAAGGACAAATGGGGTCTGGAGATCGGTGGGCCGAGCGATGTATTTCGGAAAGGAAATCCCACACCGGTCTACGAAGAAGCTCGAAGAATAGACAATTGCGATTTCTCTAAGGCGAATGTCTGGGCAAAACACAACGAGAGTTTCCTCTTCAATCCCGACAAGCCCGCGGGCACGAGCTTGTTCTGCGAAGGTTCCTCCTTAGAGCAAGTGCCTGATTCAACTTACGACTTCGTTCTGTCTTCCCATAACCTCGAACATTTCGCTAATCCGGTCAAGGCCCTGAAAGAATGGCAGCGCGTGTTGAGCCCAGGAGGAGCGCTAATCCTTACGCTACCTTACTATCGATATACATTCGATCACCGCAGGCAGCCTACCAGGGTAGACCACATGTTCAACGACTTTGAGCAGAACATTAGTGAAGATGATCTCACCCATTTACCTGAAATCCTCGAAAAACACGATCTAAGGATGGACGTTGCAGCAGGCGCCAAGCCTGACTTTCACCGACGTTCGCTGGAAAACTTCTCCAACCGATGTCTACACCACCATGTTTTTGATGAATACAACAGTCGTGAATTGTTATCACGGGTCGGCTTTAGGGTATTGTCCGTGGAAACCGTAGCACCGCCTCACATGTGCATTCTTGCGCAACTAACCTGAAAACCGGCCCCTACTTCTTACATGATCCGAGCTGTGCGACTCCACTCATTTTGATCTAGGCAGATTAATTCACGCATCGATACTCTATGTGGTCGTTGGGCGTTGCGGATTGGTGTTCCGGCGGATGTAACGCTCGTATCCTTGATCATGGTAATGGCTAAGCACAAATCTCATCAGGCGATTCGGACAGGCGATCTTGAGCGATTGGTTGGCGGCCGCTTCGACGATACGCATCACCATCGGCATGCGTGTGAGCATGCTGCTTAGCCGGACAGCCATAGGGTTTGGATTTCGCGGCAGTCTTCCTGGCCAGAGCCTATCGAAGTATGCCGTCGACTCGCCTATCTTTTCCATGCGGTGACAGGCCCCCAGGAAGCTCATCGGATGCAGGTGACGAGCGACAGCATCTGGTAAAAAGACCATCTCAAGGCCATGCTCGGCTTCGATGCGGCAGGCCGCTTCGATGTCCTCCATGGCCGCGTATGGAAAAGACTCGTTAAAGGGAAAGCTGCGCAGGAGCGATGTCTTTAAAGAAAGATTGCTGGTGTAGAAGTGCTTCCAATCTGGATTAATACCAGCGATCAGTTCTCCGTAGAGGAACTGCGTGCCACGGGTATCCTGCCAGCGCATAAACGGTGTGATCTGCTGACCTTCTTCGGCCCAGATTGTGAGCCCGAGCCCGACGACAGAAGCCTCTGTGCGCTGCTCGTGCAACCGCATGTGGAAGGCCGTGAATTGTGGCGTAGGGAAGATGTCGTCGCCAATCAGAAGCGTAATCGGCGCCTCGATGACTGAGATTGCAAAATTGCGGGCGCGCGCCGGGCCGCTGTTTTCCTGCCGGAAGTAGCGGAGCGCAAGCGTAGTACGTTTCAGATAGTCGCTTACCCAAGCCTCTGTAGAGTCGGTGCTTCCGTCGTCGACGACAACGACCTCGAAATCTTTACGCGCCTGCTCCTCGAGATGCTTCATGCACTGCTTCAAAGCGTCACAGCGATTGTAGGTTGGGACAACAACTGCGAGCGGATACGACACTAAGGGACCTCCGAAATTGCCTGCCTCACGATAAGGCAGAACCCTCGTCTACCGTGAAGCAGCTTCTTCCATTTTAGCTGCCGTGGAATCGTCCTATAGGACGTAACCCCTCCTCGGGGTGCACCACAATGTCTTGGCTGGACGTGCGGCTTTTACCACTGTCGCCTCAGCTCACGCAGCATGACAGCTGCTTCGCGGTCTATTCGGGGAGGATGTATCCCGACAACTCAGTATGGCTCCCCTCACACGCCGGATCGCCGCCACCGCAGCCGCTAATTCAGACGGCTCCAGACACGGAAGAGCAGGGATTGCCATCGATTGTAGTTCGGAGGGTAACGTCTCAGCACCTTCGGAAAAGGCTGCTTCACTTTCAGCTCCCGCATGTGGTGCCATCGAAGCAGCGCAGGACCGTCGACTATTAACGATCCGTCGAAGCCCATAAAAAGATGGGTCACTTCATCTTCGTCTCGCATTACCTCGAGAGAATTGTCGGAAATATGGAAAAGGCTGTAGTACTGCTGATCCACAAATAAAAGGTTAGGGCCGATCACAGCGATAAGTTCATACCCCTTATCCTTCGAGAGCTGCACAATTGGAGCTGGACTGCTGCTCTGGTTGCGGCTTGCATCAGCAGCCTGCACATACATGAAGCGGTTCGACGAGGTCGGGTTGAACTCGATCAACACTAGCTTCGGCCTGAACTTTCGCACGGCCTTCCAGATGTGGAAATCATTCCCGTCGACGTCAATCGAAAGAAGGTCGAAATCCAACGGAACGGGATGTTTCTCGAGTATAGTGTCGAGATTGTCGTCTTCCGTCCATCCCACGAACTGTCCGACAAAGATGGCGTTCTCTTGGAAAGGGTATTCCTTGCAGAGGCGCTCGTATTTGGCACGATCACCTTCGATCAAAACAACGTTGTAGTTCCTGTTCTCTACTAGGTTATAGGTGTTGCTCAGGTGCTTCCCATCCCAGGCTCCGAACTCGACACACCAATTGCTCCGGTCAGGCAGCATATCCAAAACCTTCGCAATCACCCCGTCTTCGCCGGTCTGCGAATATACGTCACTTGCGAATTCATTGAGCCACCGACTCGACCGTTTCAATGTTTCCAAAGGGCTTAGCTGCGAGTCCATCCTCAAAGTATAGTTGCTCCTGAAGTAGCCGTCGACAACCTCGAAGATAAACTTCAATAACCCGGACCACTACAGGCATCATGTCTCGGCTGGAAGGTGGACCTTTACCACTGCCTCAGCTAACAGACCGACGCCGTTTAGGTCTATTCAGGAAGAATGTACCCGAGCAATTCGTCAGTATGGCTGCCCTCACACGCTGGGTCGCTGCTTACGAAATGGTCGTTGTTAGCCGAACAGCGATATATGGCCACTGTCGCGATGCCCGGAGGGGGTTGCCCGTACATATATCCGTTCAGACCGACCACATATTGGCCTTCACAGCTTGGATCCAGCGAAACAAACGCGTCCGTTTTCCCGTTTTTGCAGCCGTACAGGGCAGTTGTCGCTCCCGCTTGGGGTGCTGGGTAGACTCGTCCCAAAGTCTTCTCCAGCGTGAAAACAGTCTGGTCAATCGAGCCCGTTGTCACACGGTGTGAGGTTCCGTGTGAATATAGGTTTAGTTCATACAGCGTTGGGTCGTTAGGCGACCAGAAGACCTTGCCGATGTCCCAGTTGGTAAGTTTTGCATCAGCGGCCGCGGAAGTCGGCGCCTCATCCCAGGCTACCTGTACGTTCGAAAAGGACGGGAAAATCTGCACGGTCCCGCTGCCGTCCTGGTACAAGTTGCCATATCCGTCTTGCAAAAGGCCCGGCAGAAAATTGCTCTCGTAGCCCGTGAGATTCGTGTCAAAGGTCTTCAACTCCTGCCAGCCTATATTGCCGATTAGCAGATCATCTTTAGGAATCTTGTACAGTTGGAATCCGTATTGTCCGAACTCCATGATGCCGCCGGTCGTCGCCGTGGCGCGTCCCCCTAAGTTATAGAGTGCGTACCAGTAGCCGTCCGCCGTGTTGAAAGCCATATCGGCCCAGGTTGGGACAAGATTCAGTCCATTGGTCGTCAGCAAGCTGCCAATCTTAAAGTGCACTCCGTCAGAGGACACGGCCTCCCGATGTACGTCCATTGGAGAATCATCCTCATAGAACAGCGTTATCGCCTGCTGTCCATCTGAGTTGTAGGGCACCGGTTGAGCCACACCGTATCCGTTCAAATTATCCGTCGGGATCACCGGCGACGGGTACTTCTTCCAGCTAATCCCATCGTCGGAAAACGCGACTCCGATGGCGTTGCCCCCACCCCCCACATCGGCAGTCGCTACGTAGTAAAGAGCGTAGGTATAGGTCTGGCCGTCCCCGAGTGGATTGTTGAACTTGCCTTGGATCGCTTTGGGGTTACAAGTGTACGCAGAGTCCCACGCACCCGGTGTCTCCGCGAACGCCACCTCAGGGCCGACCCGCTTCCCGCTTACCAGATCAATCGACTCATACATGATCGTGTCTGTATCCTGCGAGGGTTTGGCTGGGTTCGGAGACTCACCGCACCACCAGAATTGCTGCACATGGCCGGTCTGGATGACGGACGGTGTGTAATCCCATCGTCCCGATCTTCCAACCACAGCTCCTGGAGGGGGCCCGCCCGATCCGCATCCGATCAAATAAAGAAGCAAACCGAACCAAATCAAAACTCCCAGTCTATACGGCACATCTTGGCCTATGCGGGCGGTCGTCACGCCCCCATGTCCGATCTTGAAAGGATGCATTGAGAAATTGTACCGTCCTCTGATGGTCTTACGAAGAAGACACTCCTATCGTCGATGGAGCATCCATCGACACCGATTTCAGAGCTCCTCGGGCAGCTCATCTGCGAAAGGTCCTGGGAATTCCACGAAATCTGGTGTGCCTTCATACGGGAAATAACCAGCGCCTATCGAAATCCTAGCGCTGACCGAATCTCATCAAGTTTCTGCGCCTGTTCCGGCACTTGACGAAGCCGATTGAGAAGCAGCTCGACAAAACCCCAACCCACAGCCAGGAGGAAACCGAAAGCGGCGAAGCCCACCGTTAACAGCTTCCTTGATGGACCAGATTTCTTATCTGGAGCGATAGCGCGGTCCACTATCTGCAGTATCGGCACAGATTTCGCCTCATCCAGCTTCGCCGCCTCACTTTGTCTGGTCAATAGCTCGAAGAGCGTCTCGTGGTACTTCAACTCTCGAGCCTGACGCTGGTACTGTAGCGCGGCCTCGGGCAACTGACCTGCGGGAATCTGCAGCTGTCCCGGTTGCACCGATTGCTCGCTTTTCTCAAGTTCTGCAACATGCGATTTGAGTGCTGCAATCTCCCCCTGCAGTTGAATGACGGCAGGATTATTCTCGGTGGCATAAGTCTCCATCGACTGCAGTGCTACCTGCCTGCTTGCTAATTCGGCTCGTGCTTGAGCGATCGAGCTGATAATCGAAGCGGCCTGGCCGTTGAGCTGGATCACACCTGTCTTTTGTTGTGTGTTTCGCAGAGCTTCCTCGGCATCTGAGAGCGCATGTCTCTCCTCAGCAAGACGGCGGTCGTAAAATCTAACCCGCTGCGTCGCCTCGCCGTTCGCAAGCTCTGAGTTCAGAACATATAACTGATCCAGATAGCTGTTCGCTATATCGCTCGCGATCTTTGGATTAGAGTCTTTAACGTTCAGATGGATCAGGTTGTCCTTACCCGACTCAAAAGTAGTATGCGCCTGCAGGATGAACTCCGTATCAATAAGTGTCTTGGTCTTATATCGCTGACGTAGGTTGCATGCGGCGATAACATTGTCCGCTATCGTCCGGCTTTCTAGTATGCCAACATACATATCCGTTGGACTCTTCAGACCGAACACTCCCCCACCCAAACCCGCCCCACCCAACCCTCCCACTTGCCCCAAAAGAACTGACGCCGCGGACGTTGCCTGCTGCGGCGGAAGGATCGCCGCCGTCGCAGTGAATGTAGGCTTGAGGACCAGGCTTAGAATGATTCCAACGGCCAGGCCTCCGAAGGTCATCAGCATCACTCGTCGCTTGGTCTTTGCCAGAACCACGAGCACGGCCAGAAGATCGATGCGACTGTCCATCACTGTAGGTTGCAAAGCCTGCGCATCCGCAGCGTTCGGTTCGTAGATGTAGGATGTCATAGGGTGGTGGTGCTGTAATTCGTTGCCCGCAGCGTTCAGGCACTCTACACTTATACTACGCCGTTGTACCTCGCCGGAATGGCCTGGGCATTTCGGAACTCCTGATTGAGAGTGATTGCAAACGGCAAGATGACCAATGATAAGGCCACCATCGCAGGTACATCCAACCGTCCCGAACCGAATGATTTCCTGCGTCGTTATGAAAAATTCTTCTTTCTGACCGCTGTTTTGTCTTCCGCGTTGCCGGGATTCGCTCCCCTCAAATTGGTTTTGATCGTCGCGCTCTGGTGCTATCTGATGGTGGGCGACAGCTTCAGCATCGCTGCCGCACTCTGGTTCGTCTCGGTATCGCTGAATCTCCTGTTAGGAGCGCAGGTCGGCGCCGTCTTCCAGGGGGTCCCGCTGAACTTTGTCTTCGACCATTTCCTTCGACTGTTCGTTTTCTTTATCGCCCTGGGGACAGGAAGCTACACTGCGAATCGATGCTCCATTTCACAGAAGCGGCTGGACCAGCTCATCTTCGTTATTGCCATAGGCTTGATGATCTTTAAGCTATTGATAGCCGGTGCCGTCCTTGCAGGGATCCCTCAGAGTCGTGTTCAGGCAATCTTCGGGTTTGATACACCGACAGAAGGGATTGGGTTCGGCGTGCAACGACTGCAGTTTCCGTCCGACATCATCGCTCCCTTCCTGATCGCCTGTTACGTGGGGGGTAAGAAAAAAATCAAGGATGGCATCCTGCTCTTCTGCATTGCCACTGTCGTTTTTCTCAGCTTTTCTCGTTTCCTATTTGCCTTCTACCTTCTTTGCACTGCTTTACGAGCGCTCTGGATCAAGAAGGTTGACTTCATCACCGTGCTAAATGTCGTTGTCACCGTGGCATGCGTCATCGTCTTCTTCGAAAGTATCCTGTCCCGCTTCGCCAGCGTCGACACGGCGGCCTCCGATCAGGTTCGCGTCGATCAGATTCACTATCTGAAAGTTGCCATCAAGAGCTTTCCGCTCCTCGGTACAGGCATCGGTTCGGAAGCACACGATTACCTGCGCAATGACAAAACCCCCTACCTCTATGAAGCACAATGGTACGCAACAACCATGCAAATGGGATTCATCGGAGTCTTCTGGTATGTGCTCAATCTCCTGCTGGCGGTCTACGTGCCTCTTCGTAAGAACTACGTCGCGTTCACTGTAGTCTTCCTTGTGTGGGTCTTCTCAGGCTTTACCAACCCGTACCTCACAGGCTTAGGAAGCGCCTTCGGACTTACCATACTTCTTCTGCGGTGCAACGTGACGCGGCCGCAACCAGGATCGGCTGCTACCATCGCCTGAGCCATCACCTTCACGGCGAACTTCATCCATGCGTCAGCTCGCGATCAACATCGTTCGGTATAACCAAGAGTTCTCCCTGCTAGAGCACTCAATTCAAGCTGCACTCAATCAGGATCTCGACAACTTCGAGGTTGTTCTCACCGAGAACGGCTCCTCAGACTCCATCAAATGGCCACTGTTGCAGCGTTTCGGGGCCGATCACCGCTTCCGTTACGAAGAGAACACCACGAACCTCGGATTTTCCGGTGGGCATAACCGATTCATCCATACCGTGGATGCTGAGTTCGTTCTTCCGCTCAACCCCGACACGCAGCTCACGCCGGAGTACGCACGCACCGTTCTCGCAGTATTCAGCGATCCCTTAGTCGCCGCTGCTGAGGGCAAGATGCTCAAGCCTGTGCCTCTTCTAGACGGTCGATACATCCTCGATGGCACCGGCATGTATCTTTCCCGCGCTCGTAGAGCAGGAGAGAGGGGGCAACTCCAGATCGACGAAGGGCAGTTCGATCACAGTACTGATGTTTTTGGCGTCTCAGCCACTGCGGCAATTTACCGAACCAGCGCGCTGCAACGTATCAAGCATGGCCACGCTGAGTACTTCGACGAAGACCTCTTTACCTACTGGGAGGATCTCGATCTCGCATGGCGGCTGCGACTGGCCGGCTTCGAGTGCCGTTACGTGCCGGGGGCTATCGTTTACCACTCACGTTCTGCCAATCAAAGTAAAGATGGTTTCACTCGAATCGGCGCATTTATCGCCAACACCCGTAGTCTTTCACTTCGCGTCGTGCAGTGGGACTGGCGCAATCATTTGCTGACGATCATCAAGAATGACTTTGGCTTCAGCTTCTTGCGCGATCTGCCTCGCATCGCAGTTCGCGAATTGGCCATTTTCGCTTACCTGTGTGTCGTCCGTCCCCAGATTCTCTTAGCGGTTCCGGAGTTCTTCCGGCTTCTGCCAAGAATCCTTCGCAAAAGGAAGCTCGTACAACACAGCCGTGCTGTCTCATCCCGGCAGATGGAGCAGTGGTTCAAAAGCGCACAGCGCTGAGCCGCACAAGGACAACGACACCCTCGAGCGACAGAGAGCTCAGCGGAGGCTCCACCTCAATACCTGAAGAGCAAAGGCCGGCTCGCGTAGGGTCAGCAGGGTTCTGACAGCACGTTTCAACAAGCGGACGCGGTGCATCAGACTTCCTCCACCCCATCCTGTTTCCCGAACAAATTGCCACTCGGCAGCCAGGAGATTGTCGAAGCGACGATGACTGGACTCCTTTTGCAGATTGTTGGTCGAGAGCCGGTGCGGGATGATGACGTCAAGCACCAGAAGCCTCCCTCCCTGCTCGTGGAGACGATGAAAGACAGCGTGATCCAGGAAGTCAAGCCAATATTGGGAGGGGAAGCCGCCGATTGCCCGCAATGCGCTCACGCGGAGGCAGGCGCACGAATTCAGTGCGGTCAGCAATCCTGGGTTCACTCCCGAAAACCCTTCGTTCATGGGCAGGTAACGAAACCGGTGAACGGCGACAGGCGAGAGCATAACGCCGTCCTGCACAAGCTTGGGAACAATGCCGCAGACCTCGGACGGCGGCGGCGTGTCAATGGCTGCGAATGTGGCCGGGATAAGCCCGGGAACTACTGTCGTGTCCTGGTCGAAGAGCCATAACCAGGGGACTCCTGCCTGTTCGGCGGCACGCAGCGCATGGTTGTATGCAGTCGCAAGACCTCCATTGGAGGGGTCGTGTTGATAGCTTGCTTTCGCAAAGAAATCTACGGGCAGTTCAACTGATTGCGGCTCCGGCGAATTGTCGTAAATCAGTAGAGAGATGCGGGCCGCCAGCGTCGGATACTCGCGCAGTGCGGCGCTAAGAGTTTGGAAGGTCTCCGACTCATGCAAGGCTATTCGATAGAGTACGACGACGCACTGAACACAAGTCAGGGACGTCGGACTGGGAACTGCGTGCGCATTACGGGTGGAGCTATCCATCGTAACTGTCCTGGACAAACCGGCAAATCGCTTGGCCTGCATTGCTATTCACGGTCAAACCACCAACTCAGCGACTTTTCTGAACGCGAAACATCCTCGACGCCTGAGTGAGATTAAGGCAAATTATTCATACTCAGGTGCGCCCGCTCGTCGCCCGTCGGTGATCATCGTTAAAGGGATCTGGAACTTCACATACATGACGAAACCATGCAGCGACCTAAATAAAAACCATGTTGTCATGGTAAACGATGGGCTCGCGTCATCATTCACGCAGGCAATTTCGGAGGCTTGACTGTGTCACATCCGCTTGTAGTTGGATTTCAACCTACAACCGTTGTGACTCTTTGATCACTGATGGTCTTCTGCAGGATGCCTACCATCTGCATCCCATGAGCTACACGAAGGTCTTCCGCGCAAAAAACTGAACCTCCTACTCAGGTGTTACTTTGATCGAGGATATAAGCGCCACGAAGCGCCGGAACGCTAATCCCCCGCCTCCATCGATCAAATAGAGCTGGTCCGGGAACCAATCTGCCAGTGAACTCGGAACTAATGGAAGAAGACGCTTATCGTGCGTTTGCGGATTTCGGAGTGACCTTTCACTTGAACGACATACCGAATAGAATGTGAGGGGTGGCAATTTGTACCACTATCGATAATCCGGTATGTCACATCGCATACCGGCCTTCTTTATGGTTCGAAAGCGGCGCTGTATTGCTGTTTTCGATAGAGCGGAGAGAATGAGACTCAGGTCATTTTTGAATAAGCAGGCATACGTCACCGGGTTCCAGCCTTCAGTTTTTGTTAGGTCTCTCTTAGCGATTCCCACCTATGCCAGAGACGTACGGGCGTATCAGAAAAAAAATAGTCTGAAGTCATTCGAGATAAGTCTTAAGGATGCATTTCCCATTCTTACAGACATGACGGGCGGCGCCGGTACAACTGGCGGCCATTACTTTCATCAGGATCTATGGGCTGCCCGGAAGATCTTTGCGGCGCGTCCTGCAGAACATTTCGACATCGGATCACGGGTGGATGGATTTGTCGCTCACCTCCTGGTCTTTATGCCAGTAACCGTAGTAGACATCCGGCCGCTCACAAGTCAGGTCACAGGTTTATCTTTCTTTCAGGATGATGCCAGTGAGTTGAGCAATCTGATGGACAACAGCGTTAGGTCGCTATCAACCCTACATACCGCAGAACACTTTGGACTCGGACGCTATACCGATCCCATCGATCCACAGGCCTGCTTCAAATTCATGGCGTCTCTGCAAAGGGTATTGGCTCCCGGAGGGAGGTTATACTTCTCGGTGCCGGTGGGACGCGAGCGCGTGGAATTCAATGCACATCGGGTCTTTGATCCGTCGACCATTTTACGCAGCTTCTCAATGCTAAACCTTGTGTCATTCTCTTATGTCGGGGACGACGATCTGCTTTACGAAGATCGCGATCCTTTAAAGCTCCCTCCAAGCGAAATGGCATGCGGCTTATTTGAATTTACGAAACGACCTGTCTAACATTTCTTCAGGACTCACTCTACGAGTTCAGGAGTGGTGGCGTCGAGAGCTGGTGCAGTGACAGACAGACCTGGTGAAATGCCTATCAAACCTCATGATCCAGAGGAGTTCGAAAGTTCGATTGATGGCACTGGGGGCGTGCCCCTCCTTCAGGTAAACCAGTCACGCGCAGGTCGCATCATGCGAGTGCTAACCGGGTTCCTCCTTGGCCAAGGAGCATCGCAGTCAATTAGCATTCTTGCCGGCCTCTTTCTTGTCCGTTTTCTCAGTGTGGAAGCCTATGCACAATTTGGCGTGGCCACCGGCTATCAAACCGTTTTTTCCATTTTGATGGATTCTGGGCTAAGCGCATCAATTATCCCCCTCGTGGGAGAGCGTGTTCATGATCGCGCAGTCATTGGACGGTACGTTCGTGCGGCGCGTCACCTGAGGAATCTCATCTTCTGGACGCTAGCTCCCATAGCCACGGTTGCCTTCTTCGCTACAGTCCACAAGTACCACTGGAGTTGGACGGTTCAAATTGCGCTCTTGGTGTCCATTTTATTGACGTTGTATTCAGGAGGCATCGTCTCTTTATACTCGGCACCGCTGTTGCTGTTTGGCAGAATGCGCGAATATTATGTACCACAGATTGTCTCAGGTAGTAGCCGGTTTTTGGCATACGTCTGCCTGGACCTCGGCGGCGCACTGAACGCATGGACCGCTGCCGGTCTCGGCGCTCTCAATGTAACCCTGAATGGGGAACTTATCCGCAAGGCTAGTCTCCAACGCTTTGACTGGCCCGAAAAAGACGATCCCGCAGTTGATCGCGAGCTCCTGCGGTACGTTCTTCCCGCCACTCCAGCAATACTCTTTTCGGCGTTTCAATCACAGATCACCTTGTTTCTCGTCAGTATCTTCGGCAGCGCGATTTATATTGCGCAGGTAACCGCTCTTGGCCGCATCGGGATGCTATTCACTGTGCTGATGACCTTTAACGCCATCGTGATCGAACCATTCATCGCGCGTCTTAGCCGACAGCGGCTTCCGAAGTATTTTGTCGGCTTTATTTTTATCGCGATTGTGGCGTGCTCTCCGTTCGTCATTGTGGCTTTTCTATGGCCGGGAGCCTACCTGCTAATTTTAGGAGCAAAGTATGAAAGCGTAAGACCCTTTATGGGCTGGTATGTTTTCTCCGCTTACGTGAATTTTATTTCTGGCTTAATCTGGGTCATGAACAGAGCAAGAAAATGGGTGTTTTGGAGTGGCTCGATTCTTGAGGTAGTTCTTCTACTCGTCGTTCAATTCACTTTCCTTACTCTAGTCGGGGTGCGAACAACGCAACAGGCAGTCTTTTTTGCAGTGGTCTGTAGCGCGTGCTATCTGGTCGCTCACGGTTATGTCGCGATTCGCGGCTTCGTTACGGGAGTATAGTCGCCTCGCAACTTGATCTCATTTCTATTTTCAATACGACTGAGACATAGTTCTCTTTTTGTCAGGCGGAGAATATCGATTCGCCCAATGCTACGAGGCAGCGATCCGGACTACGGCAAATGCACGCTCATCATTCAAGGATGGAACACTTTGGATCCTTCATCGTCCAGACCTTTATTTGCCGCGTTGATGGGCTGTTAACATATTGATGAAGAAGGTGAACAATTAAGGATGAAAGTCTTCAGCAAACAACTCAGTGGACTTGGCAATCAACTCTTTCAGTATGCCGCAGGGCTGTACTTCGCAGACAGATATAAGGGCACGTTGCTGGTAATTCAGGAGCCGGACGAGGGGACCCTCTCACATGGTAAGTACAGCCGCCCATTTCTCCTTTCACGGTTTCAGATCACCTCTCCCTTCCGCCTGAAGAACCGATTGGATCATCTCATGCTTTCACAGGGACCCCGCGGACTCAAAGTAAGCGCGCCTTTGAAGGCTCTTGGGCGTATCGCTGTCCGTCACGAGACCAGAGAACGGCGTTCTCACTTCATTGAAGATCTGGACCTACCGCCCGGCGTCCAAATCCTCTATATCTCTGGATATTGGCAGGCCTACCCATACGCTGAGGCTGTTGCTCCCCAGCTCCGCAAGGAGTTTCGCCTGCAAGAGCCAGCCAGCGGGAACAATTTAAAGCTACTCGAACAGATTGATGCGGCTCCTGTCTCCGTTTCGCTGCATATGCGACGTGGGGACTATACCTTGGCTGCGGAAGGAAACATCGCTCTTCCACTCGATTACTATCATCGGGCTATCGATCTGATTCGCCGGCGATTCGAGGATCCCGTTTACTTCATCTTCTCCGACGATATCGAGTTCGCTCGAAAGAACCTGCCCGCCAGCATCCGCAAAGTGTTCGTGGAAGGAAATGACGACTTCTCATCTCATGAGGACTTGCGCCTCATGGCCGCGTGCCAGCATCACATCATCGCTAACAGCAGTTTTTCGTGGTGGGGAGCTTGGCTAAACCCAAACCCGGAGAAAGTAGTGGTCGCTCCGCGCCACTGGCTCCTTTCTCCGGAAAGCGCCTATGTGGATCTGCTTCCACCCGCGTGGCATGCGCTCGATTCCCTGCGCAAAGAGTTGTGAATACGGGAGATGCGCGGCTGCGATTCAATGAAGGATTAGAGAGGAAACGACGAGTAGCTCCGACACAAGTGATGCATCTTGCGCAGCTAAAATGCTGTTCACGAAGTTTCCATAAAGCTGACTTTAACTTTCACTCCATTGTCTGACCTGAGTTGTTCACGCAGACGCTGAGGAAAACCGTTATCAAAGTGACCCCGAATCCCATCAATGTAAGATTTCGCCAATATTTTGATTCTCAACCAGCGGTGGTCCACATCAAACACCATCACGGCAGCTGCAAAGCAAAGAAACCTGGCGGCTAGAAGTGGATAGCGAACAATCGGGTTCTTACGATAGTTCTGTTCTATCCAGGCGGTATTGCGGTGGCGATAATAATCAAAACAATACCCTTCGATGTCCTTCTGATAAAAGACGTGCGAAAAAATCTGTCTGCTCTTTTGCCAGCGGGCAACCTCTTTATGAGCTACTACACTTTCACGCGCGAGCGCGATATCCCCAATAGAACGAAGACGCATGCAGTATTCGGTGTCGTCGCGGTGTATAAAAAAGTCCGAGATCGGAAGGCCGATCCTATCAATAGAGCAACACCGAATAAGCAGACCTACAAACGACGAAAATCGAACCCTTGCATAGGGTGTCGAAGTCGATCTCGACATCAGCCTCAGCCCGTCAGCGGTTTCATTACCAAGGCGATCTACCTTACGATTAGCGATCGCAACGACTTGATCATGGCGTTTCAGTTTCTCCATCATTTCCAGAGAATTAAGGTAAGGCTCCGTATCATCGTCCATGACCCACACCCAATCAAATCCGGCTTTGTGTGCGGCATCCATTCCGACATGGAATCCTCCGGCGCCGCCGAGGTTTTGAGACAATTCGATATAACGGATAAGCGGATTCTCCAGGTAACCCCGCTCCTGCAAGTACGGCTTCGTGCCATCCGAACTGGCATTGTCCACAATAAAAATCGCGTTTAGCGGCAGGCTCTGGTGCAGTAGCGCATCCACGCACTCAGTAAGGAGTTGTTTCCGATTGAAAGTAACAACCACGGCGGCATTTGTACTTGAAGTCATCTGGGATTATTAAGGAGTTTGCTGCTGAGGAGCAAAGCGGCAGCGACAACCTGGTCCATGTTGTAGTAACGATATTCCGCTAAGCGGCCAATGAAAAAAGTTGCGGGTTCAGCATCAGCCAACTTTTTATAACTTTGATAAAGAGTTTGATTCTCCGAAGTGGGCACCGGATAATACGGGTCGCCAGTCGTCTCAGGAAACTCGCGAACAATCGATGTCCCAGAATGGTGTTGACCAGTAAGATGCTTGAACTCCGTAATCCGGGTGTATTCATAGTCGTTGGGATAATTCACCGTCCCGACGGGCTGATACTGCTCTTTCTGAGCAAAATGTTCATGCCGGAAGGACAGGGATCGATAGGGTAATTTCCCAAAACAAAAATCGAAATATGCGTCGAGAGGTCCGCTATAAAAAGTCTGTGCTGCATCGATCTTGTTCCGAATATCTCGAAAATCGGTCTCTAGTTCTATTCGGATATTTGGGTGATTCAACATCCGCTCGAACATCCGCGTGTAGCCTTCCGCTGGCATGCTCTGAAAATTATCAGTGAAATAGCGGTCGTCGCTGTTGGTGCGTACGGGAATCCTTCCGGCGACTGCAGGACTTAGCTCCGAGAGATCGAGGCCCCACTGCTTTCGTGTGTAGTTTCTAAAAAACTTGTCGCATAGATCGCGACCTACATTGTTCAAAACAATGTCTTCGCTGTTGCGAATGGGCGTACGCTTCTCTCGAACATTTTCAAAAAATGTCGCTACACCCTCCTCATCCAACGAAAGACTGTAAAGTTGGTTGATCGTTTGCTGGTTAATCGGTACGGGATAGAGATTTCCCCCGACAGAAGAAAGAACTCGATGCTCGTATCTCCTCCATTCAGTGAACTGGGAGAGATACTCTTCGACATGTGGCGCATTCGTGTGAAAGATGTGAGGTCCATATCGATGCACCAAGACTCCGGCACTGTCCAACTCGTCGAAGGCATTGCCGCCGATGTGGGAGCGCTTGTCGATGACAAGAACGGATTTCCCATGCGACGCAAATCGTTCCGCAATCACTGCGCCAGCGAATCCTGCGCCCACCACTAATATGTCCGTCTTCATCCGTGAGTTTTTCAGTTGAGGAACAGACTGTCCCTCGCGTCCCAATTCTTAAGTGTAACCCGTTTAGAGCTAAAGCGTCAGGATAGAATACCGTATTACCAAGGGTGTCTCCCTGCAGAACGCGCTAAGGAAACTTTGGCCTTACCCACTATTCAAAGAATGAACTGCCTTCCAGACACATATATTACGACCTTGCTTGCCAACGAAGGCATCCGCTTGACCCTCTACAAGTACAGCGTTGGAAACGGCCGCAGATCAGTGAAGTTACTCAAAATCAACGAGTCAAGCTACCTATGAGGAAGAGATGAACCAGCGGCGGTTTCTCTCGATAGCCTCCGCCCTTGGAGTAACGACAGTCTGCTGTTTATGGATAGTCGGTCCGCTTGTATCGCCTGCCCACTACACTGCCTACCATTGGACCGGACCCGCGAAGACGCTATTCATCCCCGCGTTTCTGAATTTCATCGCGGCATGGATGTTAGCCACAATCCTCTTGCTTGCCGCGCGGGGATCGGATCGGAAATCGGTAGCAATTTGGGTCGGTATCGTTATTCTCTTGCCTTGGGCGTTTCTGAAAAACTGTTCTCTCCTTACTGACTTGTATTTTCCCCACTGGTTGAGCCGGGGTCTACTTGGGCTCAGTGTGGCGACCTTCGTGGTTCTTATGGGTCGCTGGCGGCCAACTCACCAGCCCATCTTTGAACGCGCGCAAAGATTTGCAGTTTCGGTATTATGTTCCATTGCCGTCTGTGGAGCCTTGATTTTAGTCGAATTGGCATGGTTTGGATGGCAGGCGCGCTCGCTCAATGCACCACATCCCCTTCACCGCCGGACGAACTTACCCCAGACTCTCCAGGCCACCCACCCCCGCATCATTTGGATTGTCCTCGATGAGCTCTCGTACCAGCAGATCTACGGAAAGAGATTTCAAGGACTCAACCTGCCAGAGTTTGACTTTCTCGCCACCCAGGCGACTGTATTCACTCATGTCGTGCCCGCCGGCAACAGGACTGAAATAGTCGTGCCATCGTTTATATCGGGTCTGCCGATCGACCAGATCCGCCCCCTTGCGGATGGAAGTCTGATGATTCATCTCTCGAGCCAGAACAGATGGGAGCACTTAAACCAACACGATACAGTCTTCCAGGATGCTCTCGATGCTGGTTACAGCACATCGGTAGCCGGCTGGTATAACCCATACTGCCGCATCCTCCCAGACGTGCTTGATCGATGCAACTGGATGTTGAGTGGATTAGCTCAAAACAGATCGATACCTCAAGCTTCTATCCTCAGAAACACCTTCCAACCCATTCTCACAAGCTTCATCCTCATGGATCGTCTGAATACTGCGCTCACCCACGAACCCAAGGCCGCGGACCTTTATGCCACCCTTCACATCGCTGACTATCGGGAGCTCTCAGCCTCCGCAGATCGCCTCCTTCAAGATCGCTCGGCTGACTTTATCCTGCTCCACATGCCCATACCTCATCCGGGCGGCATCTACAACCGCACGACGCGAACCCTCACTGTGGGGAACTCGACCTACATCGACAACTTGGCGCTTGCAGACTCCTATTTGGCACACGTCCGCTCTCTCCTTGAATCACAAGGGCAGTGGGACTCTTCTGCCATAGTCATCATGGGAGATCACTCCTGGCGAACATATTTATGGTCTATCGGTCCAGACTGGACTCCTGAGGAGCAGGTCGCAAGCGATGGAGCGACCTTCGACGATCGTCCGGCGTATATCGTGAAGGCCCCTTACCAAAAGAAAGGCGCACGGATCGATCTACCATTCGCAGCTGTCGACACTCGACTACTGTTGGACGCATTTTTAAGACAGCAGATAGTTTCGGCTGAGACACTTTCAAAGTCGGTCGAAGATCTCGACAAGAAGCACTCCAAATAACATCCTGTCTAAAACGTATGCGGACTCAGGTCGCCGCGTGGCTATAGTGATTGTGCTTTAGAGCCACAGAGACAACCTCCTAGGTGCCTCTTCCCGAAGCTAGTCGTACTGAAGCATGTGTGGCGCCGGTTCTGTAAGCGTTCCATCTTTTCGCTCGTACCACATGAACAGTTTGTGATCCCCGTTCACGCGCACTGCGACAATGATCCCGCTTCCAAACGCTCCCGTTCCATCCGTCTTCGAAATATCGACATGATGCGAATGAATCGGTTCGCCGACTGGGCTCGCCGTCGTCCAATCTTCGGTAAACCGCTGCAGCGGATAATCCTTATGCCGCTCGGGATGCTGCTGCCAGTCCGGATCGTTTGTATAAATCGCGAATGCCTTGCCGTAGTCCTTCTCTTCGAGGGCACTAAAGAAGTTGCTAACCTTGTGCTCGGCAGGAAGATTCGACAAGAACCACCCATGGCCCAGCAGATAGCCGCCCACTCCTATCACAACCGTCAGCGCAACAAGAACGCCGAAAGCAATCAGTAAATTACGGTTTCGCGTTTCGCGGCGGCTATCAAACTCCGGTGCATTCAGCAGCGTCATTGCTTCTCATCCTCGCAGATCTAAATCGGCCAACACAGTCGATCAACATATTAAACACCCGCTCACCCTTTCGGGATTGCTCGCCGCCACGAACCGATCGTCACCGCTTCCCAATCCATATCTGCATCAACCGCAAATGATGATGCATATGTGCGATGTAGTCCTCAATCAGAAATCCCAGCGTTAGAGAATCGCCCGCCACTGATCCAATATTGCCTAGCCGTCCTCTCTCAATATGACCAATCGTCCACGCCACATGCTCATTCAGCGCAAACCAAAGCGCCAGCACCTGCGCCCATTCGCGTTCCGCATAGTGCTGCAGATCCACCCATGCCATCTGCTCGTACCGAGGCAAACTCTGCCCAGGCTCAATCTGCAGCCGGACAATCCGTCCCAGATTGTTGACCGCCGAATCGATAAGATGACCAATCACCTGTTTCGCGGTCCACTTCCCAGGCCGCTCGGGCACGCTCGCCTCAGCTTCAGAGATCGTCACCAGCCAGGGCATCGCATCGCGCAGCACCGCTGAAAGTCGCTCACTCAGCTCCGTCGAATCCAACAGCGCAATATCGGACTCCCGCGCACACATCACCATCCGAACGCCCCCCGATACAAATCGAACTCAGCTCCAGATGGCAGCAAGTATACCGACACCACGTCGAACCTGACTGGAACCTCCGCCCTCAACTTCTCCGGGAACCCTTTCATATACGCGCGCGCCATCCTCCGCAGCATATCTCGCTTGTCACTGTCCACAGCCGACTCAGCCGGCATCGAATCCCTTCCACTACGCGTCTTCACCTCGACAAAGCACAATGTCGGCCCCTCCCAGCCGACCACGTCGATGTCCCCCCACAGCTTCGCGCTCTTCCACCTCTGCGCCACGACTGTATACCCCACCTTCCGCAGATGAAATAGCGCCTCCCGTTCTCCTTGCTCGCCCGTCGCAAGGTGTGCCGGCCCGCTCTTGCTGTTTGCCCGACGCACCGCCAGCGAATCCATCCCGCGCATCACCCGCGCCTGAAAATCAATCCACTTCGCAGCTATCATTCGTTCTCTCGTATATCATTCATCCACCATCTACCGAGTAGAATACGTGGCAACAGCGCAGCTGTCTTCAAGCAGTGCGCTTCAAAGTAACTCTCAAGCCGGGGCCCCTAAAAAAACCAGAGGTGATGTCACTCATGCCAACCGCATCGAGAGTATTGCTCCTAGTCCTTGGAGTCTTCCTGGTTTCGGCCGGATCTTCTGCCGGATCTCAAGCAGCTGCTCAAGCCAGGCCCGCAGCGTCAGCCAAAGACACCCAACAATCGACGCCCCCAAGTGAAGCCTCCGACGATTCAGACACTCAAGACACACCAGACGACGAGCTCGACACTGCCGCCGTCACTCTCGACGTATCGCACAGTTCGCCGCTGATTCAAAGGCTCTACCAGGCCACCCGGGAGACCAAAGAGCAACCCATCCTCGACCGGCTCACCGAAGCCAAAAAACTAATCGCGGACGGCGCCGACGTAAAGGCCACCGACCAGTACGGCCGCACCGCCCTTCACTGGACAATCTTCGGCTCCAGCTATAACACCAAGCCGAAGATCATCGTCTCCTACGAGGAGATCGCAGACCAACTCATTCAACACGGCGTCGATATCAACCACGAAGACATCTACAACGACACCGCCCTCGACTACCTCCTCTACTCCCCCAACTTCGAGATCCAGACCCTCCTGATAGAAAACGGCGCCACCAGCGGCTTTCTCACCGCCTTCTTCCACTTCTTCGATCAGGAAAACGGCGACATGCCGCACAGCATCGCGGCTAGCGTAGCCCAGTCAAGAAAAGCCGACCTTGCCCCCGGCCAAACCCTCAGCGTTCGCCTGAACGGGCCCGTATACAGCGAACACTCCCGCACCGGCGACCCCGTCGAAGGCACCGTCACCTATCCCCTCTGTAAGAACGGTGAGAACATCAGCTGCCCCAAAGACGAGCTCGTCATTCCACCCGGCACCAAAGTCCAGGCAACCGTCCTCTTCGCCCAGAAGGCGCCGGACAAATACTCCCGCCCACGCCTGGTGCTCGACTTCTCCAACATCATCCATGCCGACGGCACGCGCTCCCCCCTCTACGCTCGCGTCATCGATGTTGACAATGCTCGCGAGACCGTCCGCAACAACGAGATCCTCGGCATCGTCCAACCCCACGCCACCACCAAGGCCTCCATCGCGCTCGCCGGTCTCGGCATGGTCAATCCAATCGCGGGATACACCATCAAAGGTGTCTCCGCGGTCTACGGTCTCTCCATTCGCCGCGAGATTCTCTTCCCCGCAGGAACCGACCTACAGATCCAGGTCGTCCGTCCCTCCAGGCTGAAGACTCGTGATGCCTGGTCCGGCTGGCCGCTCCTTCCGGTCGATCCCGAACTGAAGACCCTCGTCGCGGCAGCCCCTCTGCGTGTCCACACCAAAGACAACAAGCCTTCCGACCTGACAAACCTCATGTTCATCGGCTCCCAGCAACAACTCGTCGCCGCCTTTCAGGAAGCCGGCTGGTTCGAAGCGGACTCCCTCAGCATGGGCTCGGCGGCAAAATCGATTCAGGCAACCATACGCGGCGCCGGCTACACCAACGCCCCCGTGTCTCTTCTGATGATCAACGGCAAACCACCCGACCTCGTCTTCCAGAAGTCTCTCGACACCTTCGCCAAACGCCATCACATCCGCATCTGGAAAGAGTCCGGAACCTGTGAGGGCCGCGACGTCTGGATCGGAGCCGCCACACACGACATCGCAATCTCAACCGAAAAAGCGAAAACGAAGTGGTCGCACCGAATCGATCCCCACATCGACCGCGAACGCGAATGGATCGAAACCGATCTCCTCTTCAAAGGCACTGCAACTTCCTACGCTCTGGTCGACCGTCCCCATGCTCCGAAGAAAACCACAAACGCAACCGGCGATGAACTCCTCACCGACGGGCAACTGTCGATCTTGGAGATCGGCAACACGAAACCAAACATCCTCAACACGCCATCCCCCGTTCTGCAGACTCGCGAGTAGCGAAGTACCTGCTTAGCGCGAAGCTGTAGCATGGAACCATCGACGTGATCCTTGAAACATCACGTCGATGCGTCGTCTCTCAACCACCGCGCAAGGTTCCAGACAAAGGCAAACGAATGAACGTAATCATATTCGGCGCAACCGGCATGGTCGGCCAGGCTGCTCTGCGCGAATGCCTCCTCGATCCCGAGGTCAAGCTGGTCCTCTCCATCGTCCGCAAAGCAACCGGCCAGCGCGACGCCAAGCTGCGGGAACTCGTTCACAGCGATCTCTTCGACTACTCCGGCATACAAACCGAACTCACTGGCTTCGACGCCTGCTTCTTCTGCATCGGCGTCACCTCCGCCGGTATGTCCGAAGCCCAATACACCCGCGTCACCCACGACCTTACCCTCGCCGCCGCAACCACGCTCGCAAAGCTCAACCCGTCCATGACATTTATCTACGTCTCCGGCGCCGGAACCGACAGCACCGAGCACGGCCGCACCATGTGGGCTCGCGTCAAAGGCAAAACAGAGAACGATATCCTCAAACTCCCCTTCAAAGCGGCCTACATGTTCCGCCCTGGATTCATACAACCGCTTCACGGCATCGTCTCAAAAACAACGTCGTACCGAATTTTCTACTCAGCCGTAAAACCATTTCTTCCCCTCATGAGGAAGATCTTTCCCACCCAGATCGGCACAACAGAGCAAATCGGCCGCGCGATGCTCCTCGTCGTCAAACACGGCTTCCCCCGTCCTGTCCTCGAATCAAAAGACATCAACACCCTCTAGCCCATCTAAAAAATAATCATCCATCCGATCGCGCCACACAAACCGCACAAGTCAAAAGATCTCAATTGAATCAAGCGCTAACGTTTTTTTTTCGAGATGATCTCTTGATAGGACCGATGGGTGATTGTGGAACTCGCAATCAATAATCCAAGATTCAACAGTCGGTGCAGTCGGCTCCTCACAACGTGCTTCCCATGAGGTTCCGCGCATGAACATCTACAATTAGAAACGTAGCCGATATGGATGGTTTGCGAAATCCGGGCCCCCTTCTCCTGACCCTCCTACTGTGCTCAGCGCTCAGTACGTACGCACACGCGCAAACGCTTCTGTCCGACACCAATCCGATCACACCGACGCCACTAGCCACAACCCAGCAGATCGCCGAATTGAAGCCCATCGAAGTCGAACTGCCCGACGCGCCCGACGCACAATCTTCCAGCTTCATGCCGCCCGACCAGCAGATAACCGGTGCCATCAGCGGCACGGTGCTCGACCCCAGCGGCGCTCAGGTCGAAGGCGCTTTCGTCTCCATCCAATTCCTTGACTCCCGGCCGCAGCGCACGCTCAAAACAGACGCAACCGGCTCCTTCAACTTCACAGCAGTCAACGCCGGCACCTTCAAGTTAGAAGTCATATCGCCCGGCTTTGCCAGTTGGGTCTCCTCCGCACTCGTCCTCCAAAAAGGACAACTCTACGAACTGCCGACGATCACCCTGCAAGTTTCCTCCGCCTCAACAAACGTCGACGTAAACTTCACGCGGCACGACATCGCAGAGGAGCAGGTATCGCTTGAAGAGAAGCAGCGCGTGCTCGGCGTCTTTCCCAACTTCTACGTCTCTTACACCTGGGATGCGGACCCTCTCAGTTCCGGGCAAAAGTTCCGCTTGGCACTGCGAGATGCATACGATCCCGTCTCCTTTGCCATCCCAGCTATCATCGCGGGTGTCGAGCAATCGCAGAACAGCTTCAGCGGCTACGGGCAGGGCGCATCCGGCTACTTCAAGCGTTATGCAGCCTCCTACGGCGACGGCTTCATCGGCAGTATGATCGGCAACGCGATTCTCCCGTCAATCCTCCATCAGGACCCGCGCTACTTCTACAAAGGCACCGGAACCATCCGCTCCCGCGCCCTCTACGCCATCTCAACCGCCTTCATCTGCAAAGGTGACAACGGCCACTGGCAGCCGAACTACTCTTTCATCCTCGGCAACTTCGCCTCAGCGGGCCTTTCGAACCTCTACTACCCCTCCACCGATCGCAACGGAGCAGGGCTGACGATTTCAAACGCCCTGATCGACACAGCCTCCGGCGCAGCCTCCTCCCTCCTCCAGGAATTCCTCATCAAAAAAATCTCCCGTGGCATCCCAAAGAACCCAATCCCATAACGCCGACCTCGGCGAACGCCGCGACTCAACCTGACTACTCCTCGAAAAGTCAACCCATTGCTTCCGGGCCCAGACCCTGCGATACTTAACCGTGCCCACCCTGCACAAACTTCAAATACATACAAAGAGGTCGCGGACATGTCTGCAAAGTACATCTTCGTAACTGGCGGAGTCGTGTCTTCGCTCGGCAAGGGTCTCGCCGCAGCCTCTATTGGCTGCCTGCTCGAAGCCCGTGGCATCAAGGTCAACCTCATGAAGTTTGACCCCTATCTCAACGTCGATCCCGGCACCATGTCGCCCTTCCAGCACGGCGAGGTCTTCGTCACCGACGACGGCGCCGAAACCGACCTCGACCTCGGCCACTACGAGCGCTTCACTCACGCGAAGCTGACCCGGGACAACAACCTCACCACCGGCCGCATCTACGAGCAGATCATCACCAAAGAACGCCGCGGCGACTACCTCGGCAAGACCGTCCAGGTCATCCCGCACGTCACCAACGAGATCAAAAACGCGATGCGCAAAGTCGCGGCGGACTGCGAAGTAGCCATCGTCGAAATCGGCGGCACCGTCGGAGACATCGAATCGCTTCCCTTCCTCGAAGCCATCCGCCAGATGCGCCAGGATCTCGGCCGCGAAAACACCTGCTTCGTCCACGTCACCCTCATCCCCTGGATCGCCGCTGCACAAGAACTCAAGACCAAGCCCACCCAGCACTCCGTCAAAGAGATGCTCTCCATCGGTATTCAGCCCGACATCCTCCTCTGCCGCTCCGACCGCGCCGTCCCCCGGGAGATGCGCAACAAGATCGCCCTCTTCTGCAACGTCGAAGAGGCCGCCGTCATCGCAGCCCGCGACGTCCCCAGCATCTACGAAGTCCCCCTCACCTTCGCCGCCGAAGGCGTAGACACCTTGGCTCTCAAATATCTCCGAATCGAATCTAAGGCCCCCGATCTCTCCCGCTGGCAGGACATCGTTCGCCGCGCCTACAACCCCAAAGACGAAGTCTCCATCGGCATCGTCGGCAAATACGTCGAGTACGAAGACTCCTACAAGTCCCTCAAAGAAGCTCTCGTCCACGGCGCCCTCGCCCACAACTTAAAACTCCGCGTCACCTGGCTGGAAGCCGAAGGCCTCGAAGTCCCCGATTACGCCGAACAGCTCCGCAACTTCGACGGCATCCTCGTCCCCGGCGGCTTCGGCAAACGCGGCATCGAAGGCATGCTCAACGCCATCCGCTACGCCCGCGAAGAGGCTGTCCCCTACTTCGGCATCTGCCTCGGCATGCAGACCGCCTGCATCGAGTACGCCCGCAACGTCTGCGGCCTCAAGGACGCCAACTCCGGCGAGTTCGATCCCGCCACCCCCTACCGCATCATCTACAAACTCCGCGAGCTCACCGGCGTCGAAGAGATGGGCGGCACCATGCGCCTAGGAGCCTGGGACTGCGTCATGGAGCCCGACTCCCTCTCCGCCCACGCCTACGGCAAGACCGAGATCAGCGAGCGCCACCGCCATCGTTACGAGTTCAACCGAGAGTACGAAGCCATCCTCACCGGCGCGGGCCTCCGTCTCACCGGCACCACGCCCGACGCCACCTACGTCGAAATCGTAGAGATCCCCACCCACCCCTTCTTCCTCGGCTGCCAGTTCCATCCCGAGTTCAAATCCAAGCCGCTAGAGCCGCACCCGCTCTTCCGCGACTTCATCGCCGCCAGCTACCAGAACCGCCTCGCCATGCAGCACGAGATCTCAACCTCCTCCAGCATGGAAACCCTTTAACCAATACCCAGGCGATCGCGTCGAGCCTCGAAATAGAGGCTCCGCGGTCACCTCGAAGTCTTGAGCAGCACAGAGCCCTTCGACCGCGAACTCAAAGCCCCGTCAAACGTCACCAGAACAGCGCCGACCTCCTCTGCGAAAGCCGCAAGATAAGAATCCGCCCAATCCTTGGGCGAGGCGGTGTTCAGTTTTGCGAATGCGCGAAAGCTATCTTCCAGGCTATCTGGCTCTTGCAGAAAGCGAACACTATTGCGAATCAGATCGTCGTAAATTCGCCAGGCCTGACGCTGAGACTTCGCGTCCACACCCATCACTGAGGCAGTCGTTACCAGCCTTAGAAACCCCATCTGCGTGAAACGGCAAAACACCAGCGCGGCATCGTCGGAGAGAGAAGCAAACCATTCCTGAGCAGCAGGGTGGTGGGCGTGACGAGAGAAACTGAGCGCCAGCCACACATTGATATCAGGGAAAACCAATGAGGTCATAGATCCGTTCGTTGTCTATCTGCAAGGTTCCCGGCTGCTTGGAATGAATCACTGGAAATTTCAATCGCTTCCGGGGAGCGGTGGCCTCTGGTCCACGAAAGTCGCTCGCGACACTTCGAAGAATAATCTGCTTCACCGAAGTCCCTTCCCGAGCCGCACGCGCCTTTAACTCTCGATAGATCGAATCCGGAATATCAACCGTGGTTCTCATACTCAAAACCTACCATATTTATGGCAGACCGGGACAATCGCCGCCCCGCCACCACCACACCTTGTACACTCAACCCAACCATGCTCGCTAACCTCCGCTGCACCCTCCTTCTCTGCCTCGCCGTAACTCCTGCCCTCTGCCAGACGACCCCTCAGCCACCATCCCCTGCACCACTCGCCACTGACCCCGGCATCCGCACCATCGCCGACGCGAACAAAAACCTCACCGGTCGCGCCCCCCACGGCATCGACTGGAGCCCCGACGGCAAGCTCCTCACCTTCATCGTCGACGAGCCCGAAGCGACCACTCCCGGTAAAGCCGGCGACATCGTCCAGATCGACGCCGCAACCGGCCGCGCCAGCGTCCTCGCCACAGCCGAGCAGCTTAGCAAACTCACCTCCGCCGCCGTCAACGAAAAAGATGCAGACCACCGCTCCCGTTACGGCATGTCCGCCTACATCTGGGCCGCCGACTCCAAGCATCTCCTCATCGACAATGGTGGCCACCTCTGGCTCTACGACATCGCCGCCGGCACCGGAACCCTCATCGTTGACACCCACGAAGGCTCCGGCGACGATCCCAAATTCTCCCCCGACGCCGCCAACGTCTCCTACCTCCACGACCACAATCTCTACATCCACCCCGTCTCCGCCACAGGCAGAGAGACCGCCCTCACCCACGACACCACCGACACCCTCCTCAACGGCGAAGTCGACTGGGTCTACCTCGAAGAGCTCGACGTCCGCAGCAACTACTTCTGGTCGCCCGACTCCAAATCCATCGCCTACCTCCAGATGAATGAGGCCAAAGTCCCCCAATATCCCATCACCGACTGGATCCCCACCCACGCCACCATCGACAACCAACGCTACCCCCAACCCGGTGACCCCAACCCCGCCGTCCGCGTCGGCATCGTCTCCACCAAAGGCGGCAAAACCAAGTTCATCGACGTCCCTTTCAGCCCCAACAACGACTACATCCCCCGCTTCGGCTGGGTTGACGCCAACACCGTCTACATCGAAGTCCTCACCCGCGACCAGCAGCACCTCAACCTCTACTTCGCCGACGCAAAATCCGGCAAAACGCGCCTCGTCTACACCGACACCGACTCCAAATACCTCGACTTCAGCACCGACCTCAACATCCTTCCCGGCGGACGCTTCCTCATCGCCAGCTGGCGCGACGGCCATACCCACCTCTACCTCTACAGCTACGACGAACACCATCCCCTCGCCGCCGACGCCACACTCACCCGCCAACTCACTCAGGGTGACTACGAAGTTGAAACCGTAGACAGCGTCGACGCAAAATCCAGCACCGTCTTCTACGTCTCCAACGAAGGCTCCCCCCTCGAAGACAATCTCTGGTCCATCAAACTTGACGGCACCGCGAAGCAGCAACTCACCACCGGCCGCGGCACTCACGGCACCAGCACCTCGCCCGACGGCGTCCACTTCACCGACTACTACAGCGACGCAACCACGCCCCCCGTCCTCAGCCTCTGCACTATCAGCCAAAACTGCACTCCCATCTGGAAGTCCAAGCCCGTCGCCCGCGCAACCGGCGTCACCAGTTCCATCGTCACCGTCACCGCCGCCGACGGAAAGACCAAACTCTACGGCCGCCTCACCACCCCCGCCGCCACCACTCCAGCAACCGTCCCCCTCATCCTCAACCCATACAACGGCCCCACTCCCGTCAGCAGCATCCGCAACTCATGGAGCG
>CAZZZG010000001.1:79511-151521 GCA_964658525.1 uncultured Edaphobacter sp. | reverse complement strand
CGAAGACGATGATGACGTCGACGAGCTTCAGGTTGGACGGCGGTTTTAGCCTGTTGGTGAGACTCGCTCCTGGTCAGATTTCCAGCTTCGATCTTTTACTGCAGTCGGAATGCCTCCCCTGAACGGGTGATGGGCTGGCAGTACACTTCGAGGAACGCGGACAGTGAAACGCGCGGGAAGCGGGGAAAGTTATCGGCCCATGTGGGCAACGGTACTTTCCAACTTCATTCCTGAATTGTGGGAGCCTTGAATTGGCTCAGCGCGCTGTTATGCTATGGTCATCCGGGCTTCCACCGACGACGATGCGACTAAGCTCTCTGGTGGAATCACCACTTTAAACCCTGTATTAACGAATTATTTGAGGAGGTCCATGGCTGCACTGATCGACGCCATCGACGTGAAGCGCAAGATGGCTTTTGAGTATGAAAACGTTCCGTTCTGCTGTCTGGAAGCGGAGATATCTACTCCTACGGCTAGAGGCGGGCAGACGCTGGTGCGTTTGCGGATGCGGAACATGCTTACGCGCGCCGTCTTCGATAAAACGTTCAAGGCCAGCGACAAGTTCAAGGAGCCGGATCTCCAGACGGTTGGTGCGTCTTACCTCTATAGCGACGGAGACGGTTCTTACTTTATGGATCAAGAGAGTTTTGAGACTCTCGTTCTTGGCAATGAGATGGTCGGGGATGCCCTGGACTTTCTTGTTGAGGGAATCCTGATTCAAATTGATAAATACAACGGCAATCCCATTGGGCTGCAGCTGCCAATCCATGTGGAGCTCTCTGTCGCACAAACAGAACCGGCAGTTCGCGGCGATACTGCCAGCGGAGGTGTTACCAAGCCGGCCAAGCTGGAGACAGGTGTCGAGATCCGGGTGCCCTCGTTTATTAAAGAGGGGGAAAAAATTAAGGTGAACACAGAGACGCGGGAGTTTGCCGGGCGAGCCTGACTGCCTGAGGACTACGCCCTGAGCCAACACCGTCCCGGATGGAAGACCTGCTTGCGTAACTGCATTTTCAGGCACAAGATGTCCTTGTACCGAAAGTGTTGCCTGAAGCAGTCGGAGGGTGAATCCCGTGGATGGTTTGGGTCGACATGCGCCGCCAATTACGGAGATAGATGTGCTCTGGATTGCTGCGGGGCTGAGTTGCGATGGAGACACGATCGCGATGACGGCCGCGACACAGCCGAGTATCGAGGACATCGTCCGCGGTGGAATTCCCTGGACTCCCAAGGTGAACTTTCATAACCCTTTTCTCTCTTCCGAGGTTGGTGACGACTTCCTTCGTCCTTTCCATCTGGCCGCGGAGGGTAAGTTGGCGACTTTCATCCTCGTGGTTGAGGGCTCTATCCCGAATGAGAAAAATAAATTGGAGGGGTACTGGGCGTCGTTGGGAACAGATCCGGCGACTGGGCAGCCAATTACGACATGCGAGTGGATCGACCGGCTTGCCCCGCATGCATGGGCGGTGATCGCGGCGGGAACTTGCGCGACTTATGGCGGAATTCACGCAATGGCTGGCAATCCAACCGGTTGCATGGGTCTTCCAGATTATCTGGGATGGAAGTGGAAGTCCAAGGCCGCAATCCCTATCGTTTGTGTTCCAGGTTGTCCTGTTCAACCGGACAATTTTATGGAGACTTTACTGTATCTGCTTTACATGGCTACGGGACGTGCACCTATAATTCCCCTCGACGAGGAGCTGCGCCCTACCTGGCTCTTTGGAAGCACCGTTCACGAGGGCTGCGATCGTGGCGGTTACTATGAGCAGGCGCAGTTTGCGGAACAATATGGATCTCCGCTTTGCATCGTGAAGCTTGGTTGTTGGGGCCCAGTGGTGCAGTGCAACGTTGGCAAGCGTGGATGGATGGGCGGGATTGGCGGTTGTCCTAATGTAGGCGGCATCTGCATCGGGTGCACGATGCCGGGATTCCCGGATAAGTTTATGCCGTTCATGGACCAGCCGCCCGGATCGCTCTTGTCTTCTGCTGCTGTTCAGACGTATGGGCGAGCGATTCATGCGCTGCGGAAATTTACGCAGGCGTCGCTTAACAGAGTGCCAAGCTGGCGGCATCAAACTATTCCGCCGAGCCAATAAGGCTGACCATGAAAGCGTCAGCTCGAAGGAGCGAGGGATGGCTTCACTTGCACAAGCCAACCGAGAAGGTCGCAGACCCGAGGCGGAAGAGATCGCGCAGCTTCCGGAACTGGGTGAGGCAGAAGCTGTCCTGGTCGAGTTGGCAAGCATGTTCAGCGGCATGATTTCGCCATCATCTCGAGATAGTGACGAGCCAGCGGATAGCCAATCAGCGGCGACTCCCGAAGCTCAGACGTCGAACCTAGAAGCGAAATACCGTGCGTTGCTGGAGCAGATTCCTGCTGTGGTCTTTATGGTGTATCTGGATCGCGGCATCAGCGAGGCGTATGTGAGCCCGCAGATCGAAGCAGCGCTTGGATTCTCACGTGAGGAATGGCTGGAAGATCCTATTCGCTGGTATGAACACATTCATCCGGATGACAAGCAACGGTGGAGCCTGGAGGCGGCGAGCATGTTTCTGTCGGGGACGCCGCTGCGATCGTCTTACCGTGTCATCGCGCGTGATGGGCACGTGATTTGGTTTCACTGCGACGCGAAGATGATGCGCCGGCCGGACGGCCAGCCATGGTTCATTCACGGCGTCGCCTTTGATATCTCCGATCTGAAGCATACAGAGCAAGCACTGCATCAAGAGCGCAACGTGGTCTCCGCGATTCTCGATACGGTAGGAGCGCTGGTTGTCGTCCTAGATCCAGAAGGGCGCATCACGCGATTCAATCGAGCCTGCGAACTGACCACCGGATATTCGCTGGAGGAGGTTCGCGGCAAACGCATCTGGGATTTTTTTCTTGTGCCAGAAGAGGTGGACCGCTTTAAGTCGATCTTTATGCAGCTGAGTGCAGATCTACTGCCCGAAGATTACCAAAGCTATTGGGTGACGCGTCACGGGACCAAGCGACTCATTGCGTGGTCAAGCACCATGCTGCCGGGCAGTAACGGGACGCCAAACTATATCATCGCAACCGGCATCGACATCACGGAACGAGAGCAGTTGGAGAAAGCGCTTCTGAACATTAGTTCCAGGGAGCAGCGACGTATTGGGCAGGATCTACACGATGGTCTTGGGCAACATCTCACGGGTATCGCTTTCATGGCCAAGGTGCACGAGGCGAAGTTGACGGAGAAGTGTCTGGCAGAGGCCAACGATGCAGCGAAGATTGTGCGGCTGGTGAACGAAGCGATTTACAAGACGCGAGAGTTGGCCAGAGGTCTGCTGCCAGTTCTCTCCGACGCGCAGGGGTTGATGTCCGCGTTGCAGCTCTGGGCTGGGGAGGTTGAAGATATCTTTGGAATATCGTGTCATTTCGATTGTGAACCGGCAGTTTTAATCTACGACGACGCGATGGCGACTCATCTTTATCACATTGCTCAGGAGTCAGTAAATAACGCGCTGAAGCATGGCCATGCGCGCAAAATATTGATCAGATTGACGGCCGAGAATGGGCGCGGTTTGTTGGTGATCAGTGACGACGGCGCGGGCATACCCGAAGACCACGGAAGTAGTCATGGCATGGGGCTTCACATTATGAACTATCGAGCCGGCATGATTGGCGGAACGCTTGAGGTTGCATCGGACCCGCTCCAGGGAACGATTGTTACCTGCATGTTCCCTATCAAATCTGGGAGGTGAACTGTGGCCGCGACCAACGCGCAGGAGCAAGTTCGTCACGCAGGCAAAAGAACTGTCTTCGTAGTCGATGACCATCCGCTACTGCGCCAGGGGCTGGCTTTGTTAATCAACCAGCAGCAGGATCTGGAAGTTTGCGGCGAGGCCGAAGAGGCGCAGGCTGCTATGCGGGCCATCGCAAGAAAGAGACCTGAGATCCTGATTGTAGATATCTCGCTGAACGGTCCGGACGGATTGGACCTGCTCAAGGCTATTCGAGGATCGTATCCTGACCTGCCAGTCCTCATTCTTTCGATGCATGATGAGGCCATCTATGCGGAACGCGCCCTGCGTGCACGCGCAAACGGCTACATCATGAAGCAAGAGGCCACGGAGAAAGTGCTGGTTGCAGTGCGTCGAATTCTTGGTGGCGAGGTATATCTTAGCGATCGTATGGCCAACAAGCTGCTTCGCCAGTACATGGGCGGCTCTCCGGCTGCGCTTCAATCTCGCATCTCATCCCTCTCCGATCGTGAGTTAGAGGTCTTCTGTCTGATCGGCGAGGGTCGAGGCACGCGTGAGATTGCCGAGGATCTGCACCTCAGCATCAAGACTGTCGAAACTTATCAGGCCCACATCAAGGAAAAACTCTTCCTGCACAGCGGGCGTGAGCTGATTCAACATGCGATTCAGTGGAAGATCGACGAGAAGACGGGATGATATGTGGACGGATCGGTAACTGAAGCTCCGGTTGATCTTACGTCGTCCAGCTAGATGGATCATGTAAGAGTGTTTCTGAATGGCACAGTCCGAGCAGATGCGCTTAAGAGCAGTTCCTCAAACGGTTAGACCCAAAACTTAGCGCACAATAATCTGGTTTCGCCGAATGTGAGATCGGGGAATCCCCTACATCACCAGAGTATTAAGTATGAGAAAAGAATAGGGTGCGTCCCGCTTGCGGGTTGAGTACACCAACCACTTTACTGGCTACGCTTTGCTGATCGTCGAGGAGTGTCGATTCGACGATTTGCATGTCAGGTTGCGTCTCGAGCGCTGCCTGGAATCTTCAGGTAAGACCGCCAGTATCCGAAGAGGAGAACCCAGGTTATGGCTCAAGAAACTGTTCCTTACGGTCGAGTCACTCAGAAGAAACCCGCCGTGGCCGAACTACATATTCTGTGGATCACCGCCGGTCTAGGGTGTGACGGAGATTCAGTGTCCATCACGGCGGCTACCCAGCCAAGCATCGAGGACGTGCTTCTGGGAGCGATTCCCGGGCTACCTAAGGTTCATCTGCACAATCCGGTGCTCGCGTACGAAGTGGGCGACGATTTCATGAAGCACTTTTACATGGCGGAGAAGGGAGAGCTTGAGCCATTCGTACTTGTGGTGGAAGGCTCGATCCCTAACGAGAAGATCAAGAAGGAAGGCTATTGGGCCGGCCTCGGAACTGATCCGCACACCGGGCAGCCGATTACCACAAATGAGTGGATTGATCGCTTGACGCCCCGCGCGCTTGCGGTGGTGGCGTGTGGCACTTGCGCTACTTATGGCGGTATCCACGCGATGGAAGGTAACCCGACAGGTGCGATGGGGCTCGCGGACTACCTCGGTTGGGATTGGAAATCCAAAGCCGGCCTTCCTATTGTGAATGTTCCCGGATGTCCCGTGCAGCCTGACAATTTCATGGAGACGGTTCTCTATCTTCTGTATCAGGTAGCGGGATTGGCACCAATGATTCCTCTGGACGATCAGCTCCGGCCAACATGGCTCTTCGGCAAAACAGTACATGAGGGCTGTGATCGGGCGGGGTACTACGAGCAAGGTGATTTCGCGACGTCCTATGGCTCGCCGAAGTGCATCGTCAAACTGGGATGCTGGGGGCCGGTGGTCAATTGCAACGTTCCCAAGCGTGGCTGGATGGCAGGCATTGGCGGCTGCCCTAATGTGGGCGGCATCTGCATTGGTTGCACGATGCCGGGATTCCCCGACAAGTTCATGCCGTTCATGGACGAGCCTCCAGGCGGCAAGCTGTCGAGTACAGCGGTCGGCGTCTACGGCAAAGCGATACGGGCTTTGCGCAAACTGACCAATGACACGGTCAACAAAGAGCCCAAGTGGAGGCATCCTCGCGCCGAACTGACCACCGGCTACCGTTCCAATTCCTACTAACGAGCTAAAGGAGACACCACGATGGGCACGATTACCGCTGTACGTACAGAGGATGCCGCCGAAAAGAGCCAGTTGGTAGAGATGAATTGGGATCCGATCACACGGATCGTCGGCAGTCTCGGCATCTTCACAAAGATCGACTTTGGTAAACGCAAAGTTGTGGAGTGTCATAGCACCTCCTCAATTTTTCGCGGCTACAGCATCTTTATGAAGGGCAAGGATCCGCGGGATGCACACTTTATCACCAGCCGCATCTGCGGCATCTGCGGCGATAATCATGCGACCTGTGCGACGTATGCGCAGAATATGGCGTTCGGTGTGCGTCCACCGGCTATCGCTGAATGGATCGTGAACCTTGGTGAAGCTGCGGAGTACATGTTCGACCACAACATCTTTCAGGACAACCTAGTGGGCGTGGACTTCTGCGAAAAGATGGTGAAGGAGACCAATCCGGGGGTTTGGGAGAAGGCGACAAAGACTGCTGCTCCACACGCGGAGTTGCATGGCTTCCGCACCATCGGCGACATCATGACGGCACTCAATCCTTTTACGGGGTCGTTCTATCTTGAGACTTTGCAGGTGAGTCGGTACACACGTGAGATGTTCTGCCTGATGGAAGGTCGTCACGTTCATCCGTCTACTTTGTATCCCGGCGGCGTGGGAACGGTACCCACTGTGCAGCTTTTTACGGACTATATAGTCCGGCTGATGAAGTATGTGGAGTTCATGAAGAAGGTCGTGCCTCTTCATGACGACCTATTTGATTTCTTCTACGAAGCTCTGCCCGGCTACGAAGAAGTGGGTCGCAGGCGGGTTCTTCTCGGGTGTTGGGGGTCGTTTAACAATCCTGAGGTCTGCGATTACACCTACGAGAAGATGACGGACTGGGGCCGGGGGATGTTCGTTACGCCAGGCGTTGTTGTCGATGGCAATCTGGTGACGACGGATTTGGTGGACATAAATCTGAATATTCGTATTCTGCTGGGCAGTTCTTACTATGATGACTGGCAGAACTCGGAGACCTTCGTTCGGAAGGATCCGCTGGGAAACCCAGTCGATCAACGTCACCCGTGGAACCAGAGCACGTTCCCTAAGCCACAAAAGCGCGACTTCAAGGATAAATACACGTGGGTCATGTCTCCGCGCTGGTATGACGCCCGGACAGAGGACTACCTTGCACTCGATACCGGGGGCGGCCCAATCGCGCGTTTCTGGGCGACTGCTCTGGCGGGGCTGGTGGATATCGGCTATGTCAAGGCGACGGGACATAGTGTCAAGATTTATCTGCCTAAGACGGTGTCGCTTCCAGAGGTGGAGCTTGAATGGAAGATTCCAAAGTGGAGCAATGCGATTGAACGGGATCGGGCACGTACTTACTTCCAGGCTTATGCCGCTGCTGCTGCGCTTCATTTCGCTGAGCAGGCGCTGGCGGAGTTGCACGCTGGGCGCACAAGGACGTGGAGCGATTTCAAGGTGCCCGAGGAAGCGATCGGTTGCGGTTTCCACGAAGCTGTCCGTGGAGTTTTGTCGCATCACGTCGTGATTCGCAATCATAAGATCGCCAACTATCATCCTTATCCGCCAACTCCCTGGAATGCCAACCCGCGCGATATGTATGGGACACCGGGGCCATATGAAGACGCAGTGCAAAATACGCCGATCTTCGAGGAGAATGGCCCCGATAAATTTAAGGGGATCGATATCATGCGCGCTGTGCGTAGTTTCGATCCGTGTCTGCCATGCGGTGTGCACATGTACCTTGGGAATGGAAAGGTGCTCGAGACCTCCCACTCACCGATGTTCGGTGTGCAGCTTTAGTTTGTTGACTGATCGACGGTTGAAGGAGGCGTGTGGCTAACGACGGAGAATTTCAAGAACAGATCCGGCAACTCGGTAAGTTAGTCGCACAATTCGACGAGCTGCCGGATAGTGCTGTGAAGTCTGCAGGTAGGGAGCTGTTGCAGCTCTTGATGGATGTCCATGGAAGAGGCCTGGAACGGGCGATGGAGATTGTATTTGACGCTGGGAACTCTGCTCCCGGCATCATCGCTAAGTTGGGGCAGGACCCAATCGTCGGGAACTTGCTGCTGCTTTATTCCCTTCACCCAGATGAGTTGGAAACCCGCGTGCAAAAGGCGTTAGAGCGTATGCGTCCTCGTTTGCGCAAACTCTCCTGCACTGTTGAGCTTGAGCACGTGCACGAGAGTAGTGTGCGCGTACGGCTGACTACTTCGGACCATAGCTGCGGATCTTCTGTTGGAGATATTCGGTCGATCGTGGAAGACGGGATGTATGAGTTCGCACCGGATGTGACATCACTCGAGATTGCCGGGTTGGAGGAGACAGCAGCTGCGGGCTTTGTCACACTGGAGAGTCTGTTGGCGCAGCGATTAGTAACGGTCGGGGTTCCGACGATTGCGGAAGGGGCTCACGATGAATGAAGAGACTCTGCCGGCCTTCGAGCAAGCCTTCGGAACATTGCGTCAGTTCACCCGGGTGCGGCGGCCAACATCGCGTACGACGGAGCACTGCGAGTTGTGCAGTGCCGGACTGGCGCAGGAGCATCCGCACCTAGTGGAAATTACTTCTCGGCAGATATTATGTGCGTGCGACGCATGCGCCATGCTCTTTGATGGAATGGAGAGATCAAAGTACAAACGTGTCTCGCGGCATGCTCAGTACCTTTCTGACTTTGAGATGACGGATGGCCAATGGGAGAGCCTGTTGATTCCGATCAACATGGCGTTCTTCTTTAGTTCAAGCATCGCAGGCAGAATGATTGCCTTGTATCCCAGTCCGGCGGGCGCAGTTGAATCGCTGCTACCGCTCGAAGTGTGGAACGAGATTGCAGAGAGCAATCGAGCGCTGAGCCGCCTGTTGCCTGATGTAGAAGCACTGCTGGTCAATCGGGTGGGCCATGCCCATGGAAACGCGCGAGCCGAGTATTACATTGCGCCTATCGATGAATGCTACAAGCTCGTTGGATTGATCCGTTCCAACTGGAGAGGTCTTTCTGGAGGATCTGAGGTCTGGACAGAGATAAGGCAATTTTTTTCTGACCTGCGATCAAAGGCGCAGGTGGTTAGCGGAGAGACCAATGCCTGATCTGAGTTTCCAGATCGAAGGGGCGAGCGTGCTTCCATTCGCTGCCGTGCCCACCCTCGCCTTCCGACTTCAGGTTCGCAATGCCGCGGCCAATGAGACCATCCATACCATCGCGCTGCGATGCCAGATTCAGATTGAGGTCACCCGTCGTCGCTATACGTCAGAGGAGCAGGAACGTATGCTCGACCTCTTCGGAACCCCCGATAGATGGAGTCAGACGCTGAGAAGCCTGCTCTGGACGAATCTCAATATGGTCATTCCTGCCTTTGCAGGCGCAAGTACAGTAGCTGCTCTCCATGTACCATGCACCTTCGATTTCAATGTTGCCGCTACGAAATACTTTGGTGGCCTCACAGAGGGTGATATCCCTATCAACATTTTGTTTAGCGGCACGGTCTTCTATGCACCTCCGGATTGTGGGCTGCAAGTGGCGCCAATCTCCTGGGAGCAGGAGGCAAAGTTCAGGCTCCCGGTGAAGGTGTGGCGCGAGATGATGGACTCCTACTATCCCAACAGTGTCTGCATTAGCCTGCGCCGGGATGTCTTCGATCGTCTCAATCGCTACAAGATGCAGCACGGTATTCCGACCTGGGAGCAGGCTTTGGAAGAGGTACTTCCCATGGAAGTGGCGGTGAAATCGTGAATTTGGACCAGGTGGAGAAGATCGCCGAGGCTGTGCTCTACGAGGGATACATGCTGTATCCGTACCGGCCGTCTTCGGTAAAAAATCAGCGACGCTGGAACTTCGGAGTGCTTTGCCCACGGTCTTATAGTGAACGGCAACAGGGATCCGATGCATGGATGATGCAGACGGAGTGCCTGGTCAAGGCAAGTTCTTCGACTCGCCTGGTTGTGAAGATTCGTTTTTTGCAGATTGTTCGACGCTCAGTCGGCAAACTTCGTACTCCGGAACTAGGTGTGGAATCGGAGATTGATTATGTTGACCGTTTGGAAGTGAACGGGCGAGTATTTCAGCCATGGCAGGAGGCCGTTGAACGTGAATTTACGTCCAGCCTGTGCGATCCTGCATCGCTTTCGTCTCTTGCTTCTTTACATCTTCCGTTCCCGGCGGGGAAACAGATCGAGTATCTGCGTGATGAGCAGGGAAGAGCGGTCGGAGCAATTGTGCGAGAGTGGGAGAGTCTGACTGCATGGATTCAGTGCAGTTCGACACTTTGCGGTGATGGAATTTTTAAGGTCCTGGTGCGCGTAAGCAATCTTTCCGAATTTGAGTCGATTGCAATGATCGACCGTGAAGACGCTCTTGGATTTTCGCTGGTGTCGGCCCATACCATTTTGGGGGTCGAGTATGGAGAGTTCGTCTCCCTGCTTAATCCTCCTGCGAATCTTAAAGACCTGGCTGCTCTGTGCAACAACGTCGGCACGTGGCCGGTCCTGGTTGGAGATGAGGCCGAGAGTGTTTTGTCATCGCCCATCATCCTTTACGACCGTCCACAGATCGCTCCGGAGAGCGCTGGCAATCTCTTTGACTCAACTGAGATTGACGAGATCCTGTCCTTACGGATTCTCACACTAACGGATGATGAGAAACGTGAGATGCGGCAATCCGACGAACGGGCGCGTGAGATTCTGGAGCGCACCGAGAACATGCCGGAAGAACAATTTATGAAACTTCATGGTGTGTTGCGCGGTATGACTCCGTTCAAGGAGGAGGCGCGATGAATCAATGGGAATGGAACCTCCTCGAAGACAAAGAGCAAGTGGACTATGTGGTGATTGGTGAGGTCGAGGTCAGGAAAGGCACTCGCGTCCGTCTGCATCCGCATGAGGGAGGGGACATATTCGACCTTGCGTTGCGCGGCCAGATCGCAGTCGTCGAGAGCATCGAACAGGACTACGAAGGGCATCAGCATATTTGTGTGGTTCTGGAAGACGATCCCGGACGCGATCTAGGACTGATGCGTCAGCCCGGTCATCGCTTCTTTTTCAAGGCGACTGAGATTGAGGCGCTTCCGGAAGCGGAACAACATGAGAGCAAGAAGGCCCTTCCGCCAAGCATTTTGATTGCCGGCATCGGTAATATCTTCCTCGGAGACGACGGTTTTGGAGTGGAGGTTGTGCGCCAGTTGGCAGCTCGTATTTCGTCAGACTCCGTGCGGATCGTTGATTTTGGTATTCGTGGTTTGGATCTGGTCTACGCATTACAGGATGGCTATGAAACGACAATTCTCATCGACGCCTACCCTCACGGACAAACGCCTGGGACGGTTTCTGTTGTAGAACTCGACGCAAACGAAGCTGCTGATTCGACTGGCAACGTCCTCGAGCCACACAACATGCATCCGATGAACGTCCTGCGTATGGTGCGTTCAATGCACGGTCCTCTAAAGCGGGTGCTATTGGTTGGCTGCGAACCGGCCACACTGGGTGGCGATGAAGGTTGCATGGGTTTGAGTGAGCCTGTTGAGGCTGCGGTTGCCGAAGGGGTAAACGCGACTGAAGCGTTGGTGAAAAGGATACTGGAAGGCGAATTGATCCCAGGCAGTCACCAAAGTAAATGACGGCAGGAGGAGGACGAGATGGCAATGGAACCGGAAGGATCTGTAACAGATGCAATAGGAAGCGACACAGAGACTCTTTACATCTTGGGAGGCGTGGCACATGAGATGGTCGCGCGAGAACAGGTGTGACAAATATGTGCTTCATGTTGCAGAGTCGTGCGTCCGGGAAGGGAGCTAGCCAATGTGCCTAGCCATACCAGGCAAGATCGTCGAGCTCATTGACGGCCAGAATCAAGTGGGTCTCGTGGAGGTGACAGGAGTTCGACGCAGAGTCCAGTTGGGTCTTCTCGAGGACGACATGCCGAAGATCGGTGACTGGGTTCTGATTCACGTAGGATTTGCGATGTCCAAAATCAGTGAGCGGGATGCAGAGGAGCAGATGCGTCTGCTTATGGCGTTAGGCGAAGTGGAACAGGCTATGGAGGAGGTCCGTGGATATGGTTTGGAGAACAGCGCTGACCGTGCGGGCCCCGTCGAGTTAAATGGAAAACGCTATGCCTGAGGGAGATCGAAGATGCAATATGTGGACCAATTCCGCGACCCCGATCTGATCACGAAAGTTTCCCAAGAGATTCGTCGTCTCGCTGACCCTGCTCGGCACTACCGCATCATGGAAGTATGTGGTGGCCACACGCATGCCATCTATCGCTTCGGGCTAAAAGATATTCTTCCTTCCAATATTGAACTGATTCATGGCCCCGGTTGCCCGGTGTGCGTTTTGCCGATGGGAAGGATCGACGACGGATTAGCGATCGCGCAGGATCCGGACGTCATCTTCGCAGCGTTTGGAGATATGATGCGCGTGCCTGGCGCGCATGGTAGTCCACTCGAGCACAAGGCCCGTGGAACCGATGTTCGTATCGTGTACTCTCCTGCGGACGCGCTGGAGCTGGCTAGAAAATATCCTGAGAAAGAAGTTATCTTCTTTGCAATCGGATTCGAGACGACCGCGCCGTCTACCGCTCTTACGCTAATGACTGCCAAGGCTCAGGGCATCAGCAATTTTTCTGTCTTCTGTAATCACGTCACCATCGTTCCCGCTATTCGCGCTATTCTCGATTCGCCCGATATGCGGCTTGATGGGTTTATTGGGCCGGGGCATGTTTCAACCGTGATCGGTTGCAGACCGTACGAGTGGATTGCCAGGAACGAAGGCAAGCCGGTAGTAGCTTCGGGCTTCGAGCCACTGGATCTTCTGCAGTCCATCGTGATGCTTCTGCGCCAGCTGCAAGCGGGTGTGGCCAGGGTCGAAAATCAATACAAGCGAGTCGTGCCATGGGAAGGCAACAGCGCGGCTCTGAAGGCGATGGCCGAAGTCTTCGAACTGCGGCCTTACTTCGAGTGGCGCGGACTTGGGTTTATCTCCCAATCTGCATTGCGAATGCGCGAGAAGTACGCTGCGTGGGATGCGGAGAAACGCTTTGTTGTTCCAGAGACGCGTGTAACCGATCCGAAGGCGGCGCAGTGCGGAGAAGTTTTGAAAGGTGTTTTGAAGCCGGCGCAATGTAAGTTGTTCGGGAAAGAGTGCACTCCGGAACATCCGATTGGTGCACTTATGGTTTCTTCAGAGGGCTCATGCGCAGCATATTACAACTACGAGTACCGCAAATCGATGGTAGCGAGAGCCAGTTCCGTGGCCTGAAGACTCAAGCGCCGGTCGAACCGCCAGCAGTGATTCGCTTTCACGATCCACAGATCGAGATGGCGCACGGAGCTGGTGGAAAGGCCAGCCGCAGACTGGTGGAGGGATTGTTCGCGCCTCTGCTCTATCCGGGCTCTCAAGGGGTGCTCAGCGACGCCGCTCATCTTGATATCGGAGGTGCGCGAATTGCTTTTACGACCGATAGTTTCGTCGTCAAGCCTTTGCGATTTCCCGGTGGCTCAATTGGCGAACTAGCCGTTAACGGCACCATGAACGATCTGGCTGTCTCCGGCGCTAAAGGCCGTGCTATGGTCGTCACGTTCGTTCTCGAAGAGGGCCTTGCCGCAGCAGTTCTAGAAGCTGAGGTTCGCGCTATGTCTGAGGCTCTAAAACGAGCAGACATTGCGATGACTGGTGGTGATACTAAGGTTGTCGAGCGCGGCAAGGCCGATGGCATGTACATAACGACGGCCGGGATCGGCACGCCATTGCCTGGCGTTAAAGTCGACGCGCGTTCCGTGCGTCCGGGGGACAAAATTCTGTTATCCGGTCCGATTGGCGATCACGGAATTACCATTCTTCTGACGCGGGGCGAACTCGACTTCGAAGCAGATTTATCTTCTGATACCCGCTCGATTTTTCCGCTTGTTGAGGCCCTGGCGATCGAATGCGGCCCGGGGATTCGCTGGATGCGTGATCCTACGCGAGGCGGTGTAGCCACGGCGCTCAATGAACTGGCACGCGATAGCGGCCTGGGAATTGAGTTGTTCGAGGAAGAGATTCCCATGCATGACGCGGTTCGCGGGGCTTGTGAACTGCTGGGATTGGATCCGCTGCACATCGCGAACGAAGGCCAGTTTCTTGCCGTCGTTTCTCCGGAGTATGCTGACATGGCTATAAACGCACTGCAGCAAACAGCTGGCGGGGAAGAAGCGCGGATTGTCGGACGAGTCTGTTTCGAGCCGGCCAACGCTGTGCTAGTCACCACCCGCTACGGCGGTAGCCGAATCGTAGACATGCTGGTCGGGGATCCTCTGCCCCGAATCTGTTAGGACACGGTATGCAAACTGCCTACACACTCGCCACGCAAATTGAAGAGCGCCTCCTGCTGCGCAACGAGATGCTGGAGAGCTTCTTTTCTGAGCAAGCCCGTGTTCTTGCTGTGGCCTGCCGTGAGATGTCGGAGCGCTTCTCGCGTGGTGGGCGTTTGCTTGCCTTTGGGCGTGGTCCGTACTCTACTGACGCCCAGCACGTCTCCGTGGAGTTCGTGCATCCGGTGATCGTTGGCAAACGAGCTCTCCCTGCGCTCGATCTATCGGCGCTCATGCGTCCCTGGATGGACTCTATTCTTTGCCCCGAAGACATTGTGATGGGATTTGGTCCACCGGAAGGCGATCCTGAAGTGTGGGCGGTTTTGGAGTCGGCTCATTCACGAGGGGCCATGACCTTTGCGCTGCCAGGGCCAAGCGGAAGTTACGCGCTTGAGCCGGTGACTGAAGATCCTTTTATTCATCAGGAGCTTGTCGAGATTTTCTATCACACGCTATGGGAGACGGTGCACGTCTTTTTGGAACACCGCGAAATCGGTCAGGATGTGGGTCAGGCGGAGTTCCTCTATCCTTTTCTCGGTCATAAAAAGGAGGAGACAAGCACGATCATTGAGGATGTCGCTGCTTCGATAAAAATGAAGGTGCACGATGACACCTTGTTGCGGACTCGGCTTGCCAGAGAAGAGTCCGAGCAGATTGGTGCGGCGGCCTTAGCTATACGAGGACGCCTGTCTCGTGGAGGCAAGTTGATTCTCTTCGGTAACGGCGGCTCTGCAACCGATGCGAACGATTGGGCGATGGATTGCGTCTTTCCTCCTGCCGAGTATCAGCCTGTCCCGGCGATTTCCCTCTCCATGGAGCCCGCTAATATAACAGCGCTGGCCAACGATGTGGGCGTTGAGGTTATTTTTTTGCGGCAACTCATTGCGCATGCGAAGCCGCAGGATGTGGCGATCGGAATCTCCACTAGCGGCGGCTCCCGCAACATCGTGATGGCTTTGGAAGAAGCGCGAAAGCGTGGCCTACTGACGGTCGCTCTTCTTGGCAACGACGGTGGAGAGGTTTATCGAAGAGGCCTTGCAGATCATCCCATCATTGTTCGGAGCGACTATATTCCGCGCATTCAAGAGGTGCAGGCGTCCGCATATCATGTGTTGCGCGAGACATTGGAGGCGTTGAACCATGGCAACTCTTGAACTTTATGGAAGTGCTCGGTGTCCCTACACCCGGGAATTGCGAGAGTGGCTGGAGTGGACCAGGCGAGACTTCAAGGAATACGACGTGGATGCCGATCCTGAGGCGCGGGCTCGGATGAATGTTCTCAACAGCAGGGTACGTACGGTTCCTGTTCTGGTGGAAGACGGCAAGGTGATACAGGTGGGGTGGCAAGGTAGAGGCTGCGTCGTGAGGTCAGACTAGACATGGCGAATGCCTGCTCAATTCGTGTACGCGGTGTGGTGCAGGGAGTGGGGTTTCGCCCTTTTGTGTATCGTCTAGCGCGTGCGAACACACTAACCGGGTGGGTGCTCAATGGCAACCAAGGGGTGGAAATTCATCTCGAAGGTGCTGAAGATGACATGGAGGCCTTTGTCCAGCAAATGCAGAGCAAACGTCCATCCGCGTCGACGATCTCTGAAGTCGAGGTCGCACCGGCGCTATTTGAAGGGTTGAAAGAATTCACCATTCGAGAGAGCCATCACAGCGCTGCTCCTACTGTTCAAGTCTCCCCCGATTTGCCTGTCTGCGAAGACTGCCTGAAGGAATGCTTTAACCCATCTGATCCGCGTTACAGATACCCTTATATAAACTGCACCAATTGTGGCCCGCGTTACAGTGTCATTCTCGCGCTTCCCTATGATCGGGCAAACACGACAATGACAGACTGGCCGATGGACGCATACTGCGACTCGGAGTACCACGACCCTCTTAATAGAAGATTTCATGCGCAGCCAGTAGCGTGTTCAGCTTGCGGGCCGAATTTCATACTCTTCCAGAATGGGGCTAACGCGGCCGATGGCTGGGATGCAATCCGGAAAACGGCGGAGCTTCTCAGGGAGGGGAGCATCGTCGCGATCAAGGGGCTAGGCGGATATCATCTGGCCTGCGATGCGCGGAACCCCTTAGCGACAGCTGCGCTTCGCATTAGGAAGTTCCGTAAGGAAAAGCCTTTCGCCCTCATGGCGAGAGACGTCGAGGTAGCGAACAGGTTGGTTCTGCTCACCTCTGAGGCCGAGACTTTGCTTACTTCCCTGGCTCGTCCAATTGTGCTGGCACAGGCTCGGCTTGAGCTCGAAGGCGTTGCACCTAATAATCGAGACCTAGGTGTGATGCTGCCCTCGACACCGCTTCACCATCTACTCTTTGCTGCAGGCGCGCCAGAGGTTCTGGTGATGACGAGTGCCAATCGCTCGAACGAACCGATTGCTTATGAGGATGCGGACGCATTGAAGCGGCTCTCTGGAATCGCAGATGGGTTTCTAATCGGAGAACGCCCGATTGCGCGTCGGGTGGACGATTCAATAGCTCGCGTAGGAGCATTCGGTCCGGTGGTTCTTCGCCGGTCTCGCGGATATGCACCCGGTAGCGTGGCGAAACTTCCGACAACGCGCCCCGTGTTGGCTTTGGGAGCCGACCTCAAGAACACCATTGCGCTCGTGGTGGACGGTAACGCTTTCGTAAGCCAACATATTGGCGATCTCTCAAACTATCAGGCCTTCCAGGCTTTTACGAAGACCGTTGAAGACTTGATCTTGATGTACGAAGTCAACACCAGCGATCTGCTTTTGGTGCATGATTGTCACCCTCAATATGCTTCGACGAATCATGCGGCAGATATCCCTTCTTATGAAAAGCGGGCGATACAGCATCATCGCGCCCATTTGGCGTCCGTTCTCGCAGAACGCGGCGAGTGGGATAGGAGGGTTGTTGGGGTCAGCTTCGACGGAACCGGCTTCGGTGATGATGGAAGTATCTGGGGCGGCGAGATATTCGTAGGGAGTCTTGAAGGAGGTTTTGAACGCGTGAGCCATTTGCGCAGCGCGGCTCTCCCAGGGGGTGACGGCGCCGCGCAATATCCAATGCAGGCAGCATCCGGCTTTCTTGCGCAGATCGGAGACCTGCCCGATCTCACGCGTCCGCCCTTCAACTTTACTTCGCGCTACGAGGATGCAATGCAACTGATCCGCCGCGAGGTACGCACCTTTTCGACGACGTCGGTAGGCAGGCTCTTTGATGCTGCGGCTGCGCTGTTGGGCTTCGCGAGGGAGAGCACGTTTGAAGGTCAGGCCGCTATTTGGCTGGAACAACTGGCGCGCGAATCCTCAAGCCTGGACGCCTACCCTTTTCCGCTGACTGACGACGGCCTTGATTTTCGGCCCCTTTTGGATAGTTTGATGCGTGACCGGCTACGCGGCCGTGCGGTACCTGAAGTCGCGCGCGCCTTCCAATATGGCATCGCTGAAGGAACGACTGAGGCCGTTGTGCGGATTTGCCATAGTCTTTCGATTGATACTGTCGTGTTCTCGGGAGGAGTCTTCCAGAACAAATTACTACTTAAAGACTTCCAATCGCTCCTCACACCTCTCCATCTTGAGATCTGGACCAACCACGACGTGCCTCCTAATGACGGAGGAATCAGTCTCGGGCAGGCCGCACTTGCAGCATTCGGCAACTTCAACGATGCAGAACGATCCATCTCTGAAGGAGTCGCCCATGCATGAACTTTCGATTGCAATGAGCATTGTGGATATGGCGCAGGAAGAGGCGGAGCGGCGAAGGGTGCATATCGATGCTGTCCATCTCGAGCTCGGAGCTCTTTCGGGCGTGGTGAAAGAGGCCCTTTTGTTCTCTTACAAGGTAGCTTGCGATGGAACATCGCTCGAGGGCTCGCGCCTTGTGGTGAAGGATGTACCTATAGAGGTTTACTGTCCGGTGTGCAAAGTGCCGAGGACACTTGCCTCGATGCAATGGTTTTATTGCCCTGACTGCGGCACGCAGACACCTGAAGTAATTCACGGGAAAGAGCTTGTTATCACTGCTCTGGAGCTCAAACAATGAATCCTGAACCGCGTCTGCTGGAAGTTCGGAAGAACGTTCTAAGACAAAACGACATAGTGGCACGTGCCCTGCGAGAGAGGTTTCGCACACTGGGAACATTTGTCGTGAGTCTTGTCTCAAGTCCCGGCGCAGGCAAGACTACCTTTCTCGAAAAGACTTTGACGCTGCTCAAGCCGCATTGTCGTGTAGCTGCTTTGGTCGGCGACCTGGCAACGGAGAATGATGCGGTGCGGCTGGCGCGCAGCGGGGCGCCGGTTAGGCAAATCACGACCGGAACACTCTGCCACCTAGAGGCGGCCATGGTCGAACATGCGTTGGAGGACTGGCGTCTTGGCCAACTCGATCTTCTCTTCATAGAAAACGTGGGCAACCTGGTTTGTCCCGCATCCTATGACTTGGGGGAAGATCTCCGCCTTGTGCTACTTTCTGTAACGGAAGGCGAGGACAAGCCACTCAAGTACCCAACCATCTTCAACAGCGCTGACGCAGCGGTGATCACTAAGGTGGATCTGGCAACCGCCGTCGAGTTTGATGGACTGGCAGCAAACGCAAACATCCAGGCGGTACGCCCCGGGATAAAGATCTTCAAAGTCTCGGCGAAGACGAATGAGGGAATTGACGAATTTCTGCAGTTTCTTGCGCAGGCGCGGGAACTAAGTCTACAAAAGGCCCCTGTGTAGACGTTAGAACGCTGAAATGCATCGAAGCAAGCAAATAGGATGAGGTGATTGACATGATGAAACTTATAGCTGCTGCTGCTGGAATCGGAGCAATCGTGGTGATGATTTTGATTGCTCCCGACATCTCCCGCTATATGAGAATCCGGGCCATGTGAAAGCGCATAATTCGCAGGATCTGTGATCAGAATGCAAACTGCAGAGACGGCTTGTCTAAAGTATTACCGAACTCTTACTTGCGCAGCCTAGTCACACGCCATGCCGGGCGTTAGCCTCGACACCAGAGGCAAGCATGCATGGCAACCGTTGCAGCAAGGCCGCAAAAAACTGATACGCCTGAAATCGCACTGGTACAGACCGAGTCGAACGATTTCAACTGGGTATTTTTTGTTGTGATCGCTGGGTTTCACCTAGGGGCCATCGCGGCGCCGTTTTTCTTCCATTGGTCTTCGGTCGCCATATTTCTCGTGATGTGGCTGTTCGGTCAGAACGTGGGGATTGCAATTAGCTATCATCGCCAGCTCACGCATCGCAGTTTCACCACGCCTAAATGGTTGGAGTATGTCATGGCGATCTGTGGGACCATGGCGCTGCAGGGCAGTCCGACTTACTGGGTCGCCGTGCATCGCATGCACCATCAGTACACCGATAAGCCAGGCGATCCGCATTCGCCCCGCGATGGTAAGTGGTGGTCCCATATGGGGTGGATCCTGCACGGTTCGATTCATAGCGAAACGAACAGGCTCTCCCAATACGCTCCCGATCTAGAACGCGACCGTTTCTATCGGTGGCTGGCAGTTTGGCACTGGCTTCCTATCACAGTTACAGCCATCGCTTTACTCAGTGTGGGCACAGCTCTGGGCGGATGGAAGCTGGGTGTCTCATGGATACTGTGGGGCGTGTTTTTGAGGATTACTGTTGGCTTCCACGCGACGTGGCTTGTCAACTCAGCAACTCATCTATGGGGATCGCGCCGTTTCAAAACTCGGGACGACTCAACCAATAACTGGTGGGTTGCTCTACTAACCGGTGGGGAAGGTTGGCACAACAACCACCACGCTCATCCCGTGTCTGCGAGCCACGGGATGGCTTGGTGGGAGTTAGATTTGAACTACTGGGGGATCAAACTGCTGTCTTTGTTTGGACTGGCAAAGAGCGTAAAGGTGACTCGTCTCTGAGCGACGACTTCAGATGCGAGTAGTCGCAAATGGAGTGAGGCGTTGACTGGTCAGATTTGAGCTGTTCCGCCATCTACGAACAGTTCGACGCCGTTGACGAAACTTGAATCGTCAGAGGCAAGAAAGAGCGCTACAGTGGCGATCTCTTCCGGGCGACCGATTTCGCCTCGCGGGATGAGCGTTTTGAAGTACTCCTTCGCGTCGGGCCCGAGAGGATCGAGGATTGGAGTGTCGATCGTCCCTGGGCTGAGGACGTTGACTCGAATTTTCCGATCCTTGAGGTCATTCAGCCAGGTTCGAGCGAAAGAGCGTACTGCAGCTTTGCTGGCGCTGTAAACGCCGAAGGACGGGAAGCCCTTGATGCTGGCGATGGAGCCATTCATGAAGATGGAACCGCCATCGGTAAACAGCGGAAGAGCCTTCTGCACCGTGAAGAGCGTGCCACGCACGTTTAGGTCGAAGGTCTTATCAAAGTGCTCTTCAGTGACTTCGCCGATCTTGGCGAACTCGCCCTGGCCTGCGCTAGCGAAGAGAACGTCGATCTTTCCTTTCTCCTTCTTGACTGTCTCGTATAGGCGTTCGAGGTCGGCAAGGTTCGCTGCGTCACCCTGGACGCCAGTCACGTTCTTGCCGATTGCCTTGACTGCTTCATCGAGCTTGTCCTGACGGCGGCCGGTGATGAAGACATATGCGCCTTCTTTGACGAACAGCTTTGCTGTGGCTAGCGCCATGCCTGACGTAGCTGCTGTGATGACTGCAACTTTTCCATCTAATTTACCCATGTCATTCATCCTTTCGTATTAGCAAATCGAATTGCGGCGGTGTGGGGATGGTCCTCGTAGACGCGCGATGCTGATGCCTTCGAGAAAACCTAGCGGCAGTTAGCGGAGACCTCCACCGGTGATAACGCGTTCGCCGGTGATCCACTTCGCGTCATCGGACGCAAAGAAGGTGACGACAGAGGCGATGTCGTCCACGCGCCCTGCGCGGCCGAGGGGAGTTTGCGCGACAAGAGCTTTTTCGAAGTCGGAACCAATGAAGCCTGCGGTTTGCGTGCCTTCCGTATCGACGATGCCGGGGTTGACGGAGTTGACGCGGATCTTCCTCGCGCCGAGTTCCTTGGCGAGGACGCCAGTGATGGCATCCAATGCACCTTTAGTGCCGGTGTAGACGGCGCTGTTGGGAGGGGTGAGGCTGCTGACACCGGAACCGATGTTGATGATGCTGGCTCCTTCGCCTAGATGCTTGACGGCTGCCTTGGTGGCAAGAAGAACGCCGAGGACGTTGATATCGAAGATCTTGCGGAACTGCTCTTCTGTGACCTCTTCGATGGAGGAGAATTCGTATACGCCTGAGTTGTTGACGAGGATATCGAGACGGCCAAAGTTCTTGATGGCTGCGTCGATAATGCCCTGCGATCCGGCGGCCTTGGAGACGTCTCCACCGACGGCTACCGCTTTACCGCCAGCAGCGGTGATGGCGGCAACAACTTTGTCTGCGCCCTCTTTACTGGAGGCGTAGTTGACGACGACTGAGGCGCCTTCGGCGGCGAGCGATTTGGCGATGGCGGCTCCGATGCCCTTGGATGCGCCCGTGACGACTGCTACTTTACCTTTTAGCTTGCTCATGACTGTTTTCCTCTTCGGTTGAGCTCTTTCGAGCTGCTTGTTGCCGGCAGGTTTCGACTGCTGGAGAATAGATTGCAGCCGGCTGCGGATGGATTCATTAGTTCCGAATTTATGTACTATTGAACTAATCACTGAAAGAGACTATCGTGATGTTTGTGAGACCTCTATTCCACCCCTCGGTTCAGGACGTTACGGTTGAAGCGATCCTTCATGCCTTGTCTGATCCGGTGCGTGTGGCGATCTATGCCGATATTGTGGGGCAGGACTGTACGCACAATTGCGTCGCGTTTTCCAATATCAGTGAAACGCCGATACCGAAATCAACACTTTCACAACACTTCAAAATTCTTCGGGAAGCAGGCTTGATTCGGGGAGAACGTCATGGTGTCGAGATGCACAATACCTCTCGTTGTGCGGAAATCGATAAGCGCTTCCCAGGCCTAATTGGATCCATTGTCACTGCGCACAAGATCCAGTTGGCAGACGAAGCGCGACTCACGAAAGCAACTAAGAGAAAATCTGCCCAGAGGATCGCTAAAGACAGATAGACAAACTCGCCTTTCGAAACCGGAACGTATTCGACCAGGAAGCATAGCCCGTTGATTTCGCTTTCCCAGCCGCGCGAGATGCACCTATTTATTGCGACCCTTCAAATGTGGAGAGCAAGCATCTGAAAATGGATTGACCAGAAACGTGCCTGCGATTCCGGAGACTAGGATCGTTCCGTCCGAGTTGAAATGCGCGGTACGAAACTCTTCTTCTGGGAGATCATTGAGCCTTCTCCACCTCTGGCCACTATCTTCGCTAATGTATACACCTGTTAGCGAGGTCACGACCTCTCGGGTAGGCTTCAACGGGTCGACCTCGATGGTGTAAGCGCGAACGTTGGAGCCAGCCTCATCTGTCGTTCTATGTATAAGGAAACTCGCATTTGTCACTCTTCGCACGGTGCCAGGGCCAGTTGGGTTATAGACTCCCCAGCAGGCCGCCAGGTGAAGGCCTCCTACAACAGTCATTCCATGGATCGCTGAGTCTGGACCTACTCCCTCGATGCGACTCCATTTATTGGCGTGCAAGTTGAGAAGGTATACCTGATCGCCTGTTCCCACATAGAGAAAACCTGGTTCGGTCCTCTTTGGATCGTCGAACTCCATGGAGAGAATGTCCATGTCAGTGGGAAGACCCGAAAGAGTTCCATCTTCGACCCATGAGCCATCGCCATCTTTGTGATAAGTGAATATTTGTGGATCGAGATCGAAGTATCCATAACCAACAATGAGGTGTCTTCCGTCCGCTGTCATCTCAACGGCGTTCGCTCTCACAGGTTCGCCAGCTTTTTTCGGGATCACTACTTTCGGAGGTGTTGAAGGGACTCGAGGGCCCAAAATAGGCCTCACCAGAGTCTCGGAAGCGCCTGACTGAGGAAAAACTTGAAAGGCACCCCGTTGGGTCGTAATCACAAAATAGGTTCCACCGGGAGAGACTCTGAAACCATTACGTAGACCCTCCCCTATCTTTGCATCGAAGTATTGTGAACCCACCCTTGCGACTTGACTCCACGTCGCGCCACCGTCCGTGGATTTTGATATGTACATGGCTCGATCATGCGGCGGAACATCCCCGCTGAGATCAGCAGTGAGACCCCATATCATGTCAGGATCTTCTGCGCCAGGATCGGGGTCGCTGGCAATAGCCTCTATAAAATCACTCGCGAACTGATGACTCCCGGGCAGGCCGATCACTCGATGAACGAGACAACTATCCATGTCGTCCTTTAAATTGTTATCGGTGCTCTCAGCGGGCGTGGTTGAGTCAGCGACGATGGCATGGTTCGGTGCAGGAGTTTGAGATTGTAGGGTCCGTTCCCACCCGAGCATGAGAACGATCATCAACAAGGGAAGGTTTTGCGCCGCCCGACATGTGTTTGTGAGTGCCATGATCAGACACCTTCAATCTACCGTGCGTTCGCTGGAGCATCAAGTAACGTGTCCTCTATCTCATTTCATCGCAGTCATTGGTCGTCTAAGGCTTGACTCAGCTTTCTGCGTTGTTTCCCACTGCTCAAGCGACATCACGCAGCGAAATCCTAAATGGTTTGTACCCGTATCGACGTCGCCTTTGCCGCGTGTGCCTACGATGTAGCGCGAGCAGTACTGGTCGGTACAAAGGAAAGAGCCTCCACGCTGAGCCTTTTTCGAATGGCCAGGTTCGGAAGGATCGTAGGAAGATTCCGGTCCCTGCGGATTTCGAGCGATTCCAGCTGCACTGAGCTGCTGATAGTAGTCCGGGCGATACCAGTCGCTGGTCCACTGCCAGACATTTCCCGCCATGTCGAAGAGGCCGTATTTATTCGCAGGAAATTTTGCGACAGGAGCGATTCCAGAGTATCCATCCTCTCCTGTGTCTTTGTCAGGAAAATGGCCTTCGTGAGTATTGGCCATCCATTTGCCTTTAGGGCGAAACTCGTCGCCCCAGACATACGGTTTACCTGCAAGTCCCCCGCGAGCGGCGAACTCCCATTCGGCCTCCGTGGGAAGACGCTTGGCAGCCCATCTTGCGTAGGCAAGCGCGTCTTCATAGGAGACATGGACGACAGGATAATTCTCCTTGCCGACGATGTTGGACTTCGGACCGAGGGGATGCCGCCAGTTTGCGCCGGGCACGTAAGTCCACCACTGAAAGTAGTCGTTAAGGGAGACTGGATGATCTGGAGGGGCAAAAATAACTGAACCTGCGACGAGGTTCTCCGGTGGGGCACCGGGATAATCTTCCGCGCGTGGCTTTCTTTCTGCAACAGTGACGTAGCCAGTTGCCTTCACGAACGCAGTAAATTGAGCGTTGGTGACATCCGTTTTATCCATGAAGAATCCGTCAACGTAGACGCGATGGACAGGACGGGAATCAAGTGTGGCTTTCATCCCCACGTCGTCCATGTCCGGCGGATTTTGTGCGCCCATGGAGAACTCCCCGCCAGGAATCCATGCCATGCCCTGTGGAGCTTTCGCGGGGGGAGATGTGGTGTTTGGAGTGGTGGGACCGAAGACGACCTGCCTCATCTCAGGGACGGAGATCTTTGCGGTTGGCGTTGTCGCAGTGTTGGGTGCCTGTGGTGCAGTTTGGTTTGCGTCAGTCGGAGTCACTGCAACAGGAAGATTTGTCTGAAGGGGCGCTGAGTGCTTGTAGACCGCGATACATGCGCCAATCGCCAACACGATGACCAGGCCCGAGACCCAAAATCTTCCAGCCGGCCTTTGTTCTATCTGCCTCTTTTTGATCGAAGCCGCTCGCGTCTTCATGTGTAACACTCTAACCCTACAAGAGGGGAACGTCGCTGCAGAATGCTGAAATTAGTTGAGACTCTGGCGGCCGCAAAGAGCCATTCGACCCAAACTGTTTGGCATAAATAGGCTCTTAGCAGTTCGGATTTCGCGTCTTGGCACGGACTAAACTGGCGCAATTGAGGATCTCTATGACCTATTGCTCGAAATCCTTATCTCGGACGACTGTGGGACAGCGATTTGCCCACAATGCAGGCAGGTTTCTTCGAAGATGGATGGCACTGTTGCTTCTGGCGCCTTGCGTCGCACTGGCGAGTAGCCGCACAAAGACGGACACCGTTTACATGCGCAACGGCGACAAAATTACAGGCGAGATTCAATCTCTTGCGCACGCCCAACTGAGCGTCAAGCCCAAGTACACGAGTACCGCTTTCGTCATCGACTGGTCCGAGGTGGATCATCTGGAGAGTACGCAAGACTTTGTTGTTGCTAATCCTGAAGGAAAGCTATACACGGGAGCTATTGGCAAAGGTGAGGGAGATCGCACCCTGTCGATCGACAAAGGCGACACCGTGACATTGCCTTTTGATTCGGTAATTCAGATAGACGAGCTTGGGGAGACTTTTCTCAAGCGCCTGCGGGGCAACTCGACGTGGGGTTGAGTTTCGCGAAGTCGAACGGACAAAAGAACCTGACCGTTCAGGGAGATTTGGGTTATCAATCGAAAGAGCATCTGTTCTCCCTGGATACAAGTTCTCAGTTCGCGAGCCAGAAAGAGACCTCGGACACCAACGAAACTACAGCCAAGATTGCGCTCTTCATGCAACTGCACAAATAGAATTAGTATGGCGGCGGGTTGACGAATTTTCTATCAAGTACGGAGCAACAGATCGCGCTTCGCTCCACTTAGGAGGCGGAGTGGCGAACCGCCTAATATTCACCAACCGCACCAATTCGACAGCTATGGCTGGACTTGCCCTAACGGTTGAGCGAGAGCCGAGGGTGCTGTAAGCACTATGGGAACGAAGGGTTTGGACTCCGCCTTTGCAGTGCAGTCCTCAACGTTTCGATTTGATTCGACGACTTTCGATACTACTGTCTGGCTCCATCCAAGACTTACATCGCCCGGTCGTGTGCGGATGACTTTGAATCAAGACGTTTACCACAAATTCCTAGGTGACTTTTGTGTCCGTGTCAGCTTTTACGACAACTACGATAACCGGCCTGTCGTAGGTGCGCCGTCAAACAATCTTGGTGCTACGTCAACGGTAGGGTGGACGTTTCACTAGGTTTAGGATGTATCGAACCTGTAGCCCGGTATCAGCGATTCGTATTCATCGAGGAGCCCATGCTAAAACAGAAGAATCAACGGTGCCTTGCGATCTTACTGGTGGTGCTCGTTTCCAACCCTGTGCTGTCGGCTGGAGTTGTGACCAGTCCCATAAATCAGACGCAAGTAATTGACTTCTTGAACGAGACGATCAACTGGTATCAGCAGATAGCTTTCGGACAACCGGAGTCTCCATCTCCAATGACATTCTCTTTGCTGCCAGCAACGCTCCCCTCGCGGACCAGGTCGTCAAACTTTCGTGACGCACTTATTGAAGAAGCAGTATCTCAACGATTTGAATCCTGAATGAGCCAATTGGCCGTAGATGATTTTGGAAAGCCTAGTTGGCTTTTAGGTAGTTTCCATAGCCGACTATCAAGGTAGAGGTGATCAGCAGGAAAAGGCCGGCGGACACGAGGAGTTTGGTGCGGCGGCTGGTGCCGTGCCACTCCTTGAAAATAAGTCCCCACAAGGTGGCAAAGATAATGATGCTGGCCATGTGGAGGGTCCAGCTTGAGAAGTCATACTTGCCCATCTTGGTCTGGCCCATCGAGTAGAAGAAAAATTGAAAATACCAGATGATTCCAGCTAGGGCAGCGAAGATGTAGTTTGCGATGAGGGTCTTGGGCGCGAGACGGTCATAGGTGGAGGCGTCGAGCGGGTCAAAATCGACGAGGGTGTCGCCTGAGGAGTGAGAGGCGCGCATCGGGTTATAGCCAGGTTCCCCTGCGAACTGCTTGATGGAGCGGTTTTTCAGGATGAGGATCGCGGACCAGACGAAGTTAGTCAGATAACCTCCCCAGAGAACGACAATAAGGATGGGGAGATTCTGCCAGAGATCCAGGCGATGGTCGGCGAGAAGTTGAGTTTTGGCGATGTCGCCGATGGGTTTGCCTGCCTTGAGTCCGAAGGCGAAGAAGCTGCTCATAATGCCGGCGAAGATGGCGACGGCAATGCCTTTGCCGAAGTTGTAATCCGACTCTCCGGCTTCGGCTTTCTCTTCTGGGGTGATCTCGCGCTCTTTGGAGAGACCCGCGAGGCCGTTGATAGCCACCGCGATCAGGCAGACGAGGACTCCGATGAGGATGATTTGGCCGGAGGTTTCGTGCAGGATGGTGCGGATGGAGCCATCGTAGATTGGGGGAATGAGGGTTCCGAAGGCAGTGCAGAGGCCGAGAGCGATGGCATAGCCGAGAGCGATGCCGAGATACCGGATGGCGAGGCCAAAGGTGAGGCCGCCCATGCCCCAGAGCGCTCCCCAGAGAAATGCGTAGCCAATGGCGTGACTCGTGGGATCGGCGTGGACTTGGCTAAGAATGCCGAAGACGTTAGGGACGAAGATACAGGCGAGTACGATGGGGGTGACGATCCATGCGGCGAAGCCCTGGACAAGCCAGTAGATTTCCCAGGACCAGCGCTTGATGCCGCGGAAGGGGATGAAATTTGTAGCGGAGGCGAAACCGCCGATCCAGTGAAAGATGACGCCGATAAACGGGTTGGTTCCCACGATACCTCGTTTTGCGATTTACATTGTTTGCGAGCGCGTACTATCGTACCTGACGGAAGTTGCATTGGGAAATATAATCCCTATTGAATTTGAAAGTTGCTAGACGGAGGCTGTTCTGCGAGTTGCCCTATTTATTGCCTGTTATAACGACACGTTGTTTCCTGATACGGGTAAGGCTGTCGTTCGGGTGCTGGAGAGGCTGGGGCATACCGTGGAATTTCCCACGGGACAGACTTGTTGCGGGCAGATGCATTGGAATACAGGGTATCAGTCTGAGGCGTTGCCTTTGGTGAAGCGGTTTGTGGAGCAGTTTCGCGAAGCTGAGGCTGTCGTGGTGCCGTCATCCTCTTGTGTCGCGATGATGCGTGATCATTATCCAAAGATGGCGACCGAGATAGGGGATGCTGCATTGATCGCCGAAGTTTCGCAGTTGCTGCCTCACGTGTTTGAGTTTTCAGAGTTCTTGATAAAGCGGCTGGGAGTGGAGGATGTCGGGGCCTACTATCCTCATCGGGTGACATATCACGCTAGTTGTCATGGGCTGCGAAATCTTGGACTGGGCGATGGACCGGTTCGCTTGCTAAAGGCGGTGCGGGGGATTGATCTGGTTGAGTTGAATGCGCTGGAGCAGTGCTGCGGGTTTGGCGGGACGTTTGCGGTAAAGAATGCGGATGTTTCGAGTGCAATGCTCGAGGAGAAGACTGAGGCTGTCTTAGCGACTGGCGCGGAGGTATGTACGGCTTGCGATAACAGTTGTTTGATGCATATCCACGGAGCTTTGCACAGACAGAAGACTGGTGTGAAGACGCTCCATCTTGCGGAGATATTGGCTGCAGATGAAGAGGCAGTACTGTGAGCGGGAGCGCGTTGGACCCAAAGACTGCGCCGGTCTTCCCGATGGCGGCCAGAGCTGCGATGAAGGATGGTCAGCTGCGACGGAATGTTCGCCATGCTACGGATGTGATTCAAGCAAAGCGGGCTCGCGTGGTGGCCGAGATGCCGGATTGGCAGGAGCTGCGCGAGGCCGGGAAGCAGATTCGTCAGCACACAATGGAGAATCTGGATTTCTATCTGGAGGAGTTTGAAGCCAATTGCACCCGGGCCGGCGGCGTGGTGCATTGGGCTCGGGATGCGGCGGAGGCTCGACAGATTATCGTCGGGTTGGTGAAGGCTTCGGGGTCCGATGAGGTGATTAAGATCAAGTCGATGACGACTGAAGAGATTCAGTTGAACTCGGCGCTTGAGGCGGCGGGGATTCATCCCTACGAGACGGATCTGGCAGAGCTGATTATTCAGTTGGGCCGCGACCAGCCTTCGCATATTGTGGTGCCGGCGCTTCACAAGAATCGACAGCAAATCAGGGAGATCTTTCAGCGAGAGATGAATCTGCCGGAACTCGGCGAGCGGCCTGAGGACTTGGCCGATGCGGCACGGATATTCCTGCGGGAGAAGTTTCTGCGGGTAAAGACGGGAGTAAGTGGCGCTAATTTTTTGGTTGCAGAGACTGGCGGTGTTTGCGTCGTGGAAAGTGAAGGCAACGGGCGGATGTGTTTGACGTTGCCAGAGACACTGATTACGGTCGCAGGGATCGATAAGGTAGTGCCGCGGTTCGTGGACCTGGAGGTTTTGTTTCAGTTGTTGCCTCGTTCGGCCACGGGCGAGCGGATGAATCCTTATAACTCGATTTGGACTGGCGTAAACGCTGCGGACGGGCCCCGTGCGTTTCATGTGGTGCTGATGGACAATGCACGCACGGAGATTTTGGCAGATGCGGAAGCGCGGCAGACGCTGAACTGCATCCGGTGCGGAGCCTGTCAGAACGCTTGTCCGGTGTATCGGCAGACCGGTGGACATGCTTACGGGAGCGTCTATGCGGGACCGATTGGAGCGATTCTGACTCCGCAGTTGCAGGAGATGCATCACGCGCAGTCGCTGCCTTATGCCTCGTCGCTTTGTGGAGCCTGCTATGAGGTTTGTCCAGTGAAGATCAATATTCCGGAGGTCTTGATTCACCTGCGGAATAAGGTTGTGAAGCAGAACGGGTCGCTGAATGTCGAGGCGTTCGCGATGAAGATGATGGGAATGATTTTTCTCAGCGAGCAGCGATTTCGGGCAGCGCAGCGTATGGGACGTATGGCTGAGGCACCGCTGGTGCGGAGGGATGAGAAGGGCAACGGCTGGATCGGATGGCTGCCGGGGATGCTGGGTGGATGGACGAAGGTTAGGGATCTGCAGGAGATGCCGCAGGAGACGTTTCGTGATTGGTGGAAGAAACGGGGGACGCATGGGAGTTGAGACAGGTGCTGCAACGTTGGGTTCAGCCAGGGCGGAGATTCTTCAGCGGATTCGTGCGGCCACGGGCGGGGTTTCGAATGCAGAGGTCGCCAGGGCTGGATGGACTCGACTGCCCCGTGAGTATCGCCGAGGGGCTACGCGTGGGAGGGAGGCTGTGCTGGAGTTGCTGGAGGATCGGCTTCGGGACTATGACGCAAACGTTGTTCGTGTTGGACGAGACGGCGTGTCCGCGATGGTGGCCAAGATGCTTTCTGAGCGCGGAAAGACGCAAATAGTTGTGCCGACCGGGATTGCAAGAGAGTGGTTGCCGATAGGGGTTGAGTTCGTAGAGGACGAAGATTTTTCGGCGGCGAAGTTGGACAGATTTGATGGCGTGATGACCGGATCGACCATGGCGATTGCAGAGACCGGCACAGTGATATTGCAGAGTGTTCCGGGGCAGGGGAGGCGGGCCGTGACGCTGGTGCCGGACTACCAGCTGTGCGTGGTGCGCGAGGAAGATGTTGTGGAGACTGTGTCGGAGGCGATGGCTCGACTGCAGGAGACGGCTGAACTGCCGACAACTTTTTTCTCGGGACCATCGGCCACGGCGGACATCGAAATGACGCGGATCAAGGGGGTGCATGGGCCGCGTTTTCTAGATGTAATTTTAATGGGGTCAGGGTTTTTGAGAGAGAAACTCTTTGACAAATCCCCTTGAAATGGTGCAGTCTTTTGAGTGTTTCAATAGAGAGTATATTTCTAGTTAGAGAAAATGAGTCTGCGAATGGATTTGGGGATCGCAACAAACGCAGTACGTGATCGGGTATTTATGGCTCTGGATGGTTTTCGCATCGAGGTGCCGTCGTGGGGTTTCGCGAATACGGGAACCCGGTTTGGCAAGTTTGTGCAGGCCGGCGCAGCAACGACAATTGAAGAAAAGTTTGCAGATGCTGCTCAGGTAAATGCCTTGACCGGGGCGAGTCCTACGGTGGCGCTGCACGTCTTGTGGGACCTTCCAGGTGGGAAGGCAGACGTTCCGGCGATCCAGGCGCTGGAGAAGAAGTATGGAGTAAAGTCAGGATCGATCAATCCGAACCTTTTTCAGGAGGCGGAGTATAAGTACGGTTCAATCGCGAATCCGAGCGCTGAGATTCGCGGTAATGCGCTGGCGCATCTGCTGGATTCAGTCGAAATTGGGCGGGCGTTAGGGTCGCAGGATGTTTCGATGTGGATTGCGGATGGCTCAAACTATCCTGGCACGCAGAGTATTCGGAAGCGCATTGGATGGATGGAAGAGGTGCTGGGTGCGACCCACGCGGCTCTCGGTGAAGGACAACGGATGCTGGTGGAGTATAAGCCGTTTGAGCCTGCTTTTTATCATACGGATATTGCTGACTGGGGAATGGCACTGGAGTTGGCTCGGCGTGCGGGACCAAAGGCGAAAGTACTGGTGGATACCGGGCATCACTATCAAGGCACGAATATCGAACAGATTGTTGCGTGGCTCCTGCATTTGGGGGCGCTGGGGGGATTCCACTTCAACGACCGGAAGTATGCAGATGACGATTTGACTCTAGGGTCCATTGACCCTTACCAGGTATTCCGAATCTTTCATGAGATTTTGAGCGTTGGGAACGATGATCAGGCTCAGATTGCGTTCATGATCGATCAAAGTCACAACCTGAAGGGTAAGGTCGAAGCAATGGTGCAGACGGTCGTCACTGCGCAGGAGCTCTATGCGAAGGCGGCGCTTGTGGACAGAGTTCGGCTTGCCGAATTGCAACAGGAGTGCCGGCTGGTGGAGGCGGAGGAGTGCTTCCGTGGGGCCTTCTGGCAGGACGTTCGACCGATGGTGCGGGAGTGGCGAGAGGCTCGCGGGCTGCCTCCCGAGCCCTTAAAAGCTCTGAGGGAGAGCGGCTATGTGGAGAAGATCACCCAGGAACGGAACAGCCAAAATGCCCGCAGCGAATTCCGATACGCCTGATCGTTTATTTCATTACCGAAACACGGTTGCCTTGCCACATAATGGAACGGCTGACTGATTGTTCCTCAGCGGGAGACTATGGCGGCACGTAAAACGACGAAGCGACTTTATTTGATTCCTGTCCTGTCCAAGGCCCTGGATATTCTCGAACTTGTACAGGCGGAAAACCAGCCAATGACGCTCGAGTCGGTCCATCGGCAGACACGCATCTCAAAGACCACGGTCTATCGGGTGTTGAAGACGTTTGTGCACCGCGGGTATCTTTCGCAGTCGCCAGATGGCCTCTACCGACAGGTGACGCGGCAGAAGAAGCTACGTTTCGGGTTTGCGGGGCAGAGCGCAGAGATGCCCTTTTCCAATGAAGTAACAGAGAGTCTAAAAGATGCGGCGGCCTCAGTTGGAGTCGATCTGCTGATCCTTGACAATCGATACGACGCAACGACTGCACTAAAGAATGCGGAGGAGTTCGTTCGAAGCAAGGTTGACCTGATCATTGAATTCCAGGTGGAGCAAGAGGTTGCGCCGATCATTGCGGACAAGATCGCAGAGGCAAATATCCCCTTGATCGCGATTGATATCCCGCATCCTCACGCCACCTACTTTGGCGTAGATAACTACCGCGTCGGAATTGAGGCAGGCGAGACGCTTGCGGCGTATGCGACGGCGAACTGGGGAGGTCGGGTAGATTGGGTGATTGGACTGGACCTGCCCGAGGCTGGGCAACTGGTGCAGAGCAGAATTGTGGGTGCGTTTGAGGGGGTTCGCAGCGGAATTCCCGATCTGCCGGTGGAGTCGTTTGTCAGGATTGACGGACGGGGGATGCGGGACCGAAGCAAAATGCTGGTGTCTGATTTTTTGCAGCGGCATCCGAAAAACAAGCACATCCTGATCGCCGCCGCGACAGATTCAAGCGCATTAGGCGCGGTCGATGCAGTTCGAGAAAACAAGCGCGATAAGCATGTTGTGATTGTGGGACAGGACTGCATTGCGGAGGCGGTTGCGGAGATGCGGAGAGATCGCTCGCCACTGATTGGTTCGGTGTCACACGAAGCTGCGTCGTATGGACCCAGTCTGATGCATCTCGGATTATCGCTGCTCCGCGGCCAGACGGTGGCACCCTATAACTATGTCGCGCACAAGATGGTGACACGGGAACTGCTCGGCTGATCTCCGCAGCCTGGAGGAGACGTGATCACAAACGGAGCGGTGCAACAATTGCGTGTTTTAGACGCTGCAGGCTCTGCAGATCCGTGTGTCGCCAAAGAAGGCCGTCACTGCCGTTATCCATATAGTGGTTATTTCGAGATTTTCTCATTGGAAATAGTTGCCGTATTGATGTTTCGTGTGGAATGATGATCCTGGCCTTTGAGTAGCCGGTCCATGGGAGAAAGTATGACAGTGCAAAAGGGTCTTCGCTTTCTTGAAGATCGTTGGGATGAGGAGGTCGCGAGAAACCTGGATGGACCGGAGCTTTTGAGATACCGGTCGAATCTTTTGGGATCGGACCTGCGAATTACAAACTTTGGCGGAGGCAACACAAGCTCGAAGCTGGATCAGTCCGACCCGCTGGATTCGAAGCCAACGCAGGTTCTCTGGGTAAAGGGGAGCGGCGGCGATCTCGGTAGCATCAAGCGCACCGGCTTCGCGACTCTTTACATGGAGAAGTTATTGTCATTGGAGAGGGTGTACCGCGGCGTCGAGTTCGAAGATGAGATGGTCGATTTGTACCCCTTATGTACGTTTGGGAATAATCCTATAGCCGCATCCATTGACACTCCTCTCCATGCGTTTCTGCCGTTTGCACATGTGGACCATCTACATCCGGACTGGGGGATTGCGCTGGCCGCGTCCGCGAACGGCAAGATCAAAATGGAGGAATTCAACAAGGAATTCGGCCATAAGCTGGTCTGGTTGCCCTGGCAGCGGCCAGGCTTCGAGTTAGGGATGATGATGCGGAGGATCGTAGAAGCCAATCCTGGTTGCGATGGAGTTGTGCTGGGTGGCCACGGGCTATTTACCTGGGGGGATACGCAACGCGAGAGCTACCTCAATACGATTACGATCATCGATCAAATCGGGCAGTTTATTGAGCGGCATGCGTCGGTCACCGTACACAAACACTTTGCTGGAGCCCAGGTAAACAGCCGCGAGGATCGCGCAGAGATTGCGCTACGTATCATGCCGTATCTGCGAGGAGTTGTCTCGCGAAAGCAGCGATGGATAGCGGACTTCAGCGATGCACCAGAGGTTTTGGAGTTTGTGAACTCTGCTCAGGCTGAGAAGCTGGCTCATCTGGGAACAAGCTGTCCGGATCACTTCATCCGCACTAAGATTCGCCCAATGTTTATCCGGTGGAATCCGGAGGGTGACCCTACTGAGTTAGAGGAGTTGATCGACACCACGTTGGAGACGTACCGGGCGGAGTATGCCGATTATTACAGCCGTTTTGCGGTGAAGGAGTCGCCGGCGTTGCGTGATTCCAACCCAACCGTAGTGCTGGTGCCGGGTCTAGGCATGTTCAGCTTCGGAAAAAATAAAGCTGAATCGCGCATCACGGGCGAGTTCTACATCAACGCGATTGGTGTGATGAGGAGCGCAGGCGCTCTTGGGACTGGAGTGGATTGCAAGGAGATCCCTCAAGCCGGTCCAGCTGCGACAGCCGATCAGTTTACGGTTTATGAGAATTATGTGGCGTTGCCTCCCAGCGAGGCCTTTCGGATTGAGTACTGGAAACTGGAGGAGGCAAAGATTCGACGCCAGCCACCGGAGAAAGAGCTGAGCCGGCGGATTGTTCTCGTCGTTGGCGGAGGTAGCGGGATCGGTCGCGAGGTTGCCTTGTTGGCGGCTGAACATGGTGCGCATGTGATGGTGGCGGACCGCGACGTAAAGGGCGCCGAGGCAGTTGCACTTGAGACTGCGTCGATCTCGGGCAAAGAGGCCGCGAGCTGGACGAGCATCGATATTCGCGATCGCAAAGCGATCAAAGCTGCGCTGGATGCAACGATCAAACAGTTTGGTGGCATCGACATTCTAGTCAACACGGCGGCGCTGTTTCCGTCCTCGCCGGATGGAGTTATCAGCGACGCTCAGTGGGCACTAACGTTGGAAGTGAATGTTACGGCTAACTATCTGCTGACTGACGAGGCTGCGAAGATATTTGCGCAAGAGGGAATTGACGCCAGCATCGTGTTGACCAGTTCGGCGAATGCGGTTGTGGCTAAGCAAGGGAGTGAAGCCTATGACGTTAGCAAGGCCGCTTTGAGTCATCTGGTGCGGGAACTGGCGGTTACGCTATCACCTCATGTACGGGTTAATGGCATCAGCCCCGCTACCGTCGTCAAAGGCTCAACGATGTTTCCGCGAGATCGGGTAGTTGCTTCGTTGAAAAAATACAAGTTGCCTTTCGATGACAAGAGCTCAGACGATGAACTGCGGAATGTGTTGGCCCAGTTTTATGCAACGCGGACGCTGACCCATCAGCCCATTGATCCCAAAGATTGTGCGCGAGCGATTCTATTTCTTGCGGGACCGCAGGCCCGATGCACGACAGGGCATTTGATTCCGGTCGATGGTGGCTTGACCGAGGCCTATCTGCGATGAAGGTGGACGCCTGACATGCTGCTCTCGCCTGTGGACCAGCGGGCTTTGATTGCGGTGGACCTGGGCGCCGAGAGTTGCCGCGTTTCGCTGCTTCGCTGGGTGGACCGGAAGGCGGTAATTACGCTGGTGCATCGTTTTGCAAATGCTCCGCGCGAGGTGGACGGCGAACTTCGTTGGGATCTGACGATGATTGAAACGGGGCTCGACGATGGACTCCGAAAGTGCGCGGAAATTGCAAGCGAAGGTGTACGCTCGATTGCCGTTGATGGTTGGGCAGTGGACTACGTGCGGGTTGATAAAGATGGTAGGGCGTTGGCTGATCCGTTCTGTTATCGCGATCAGCGAACTCTGGATGCAGAGTCGTCTCTGCATCGAAAGATCAGTCCCCAGAGATTGCGGGAGTTGACCGGCATTCAATTGCTGCGAATCAACACCCTGTATCAGCTTCATGCGGATACTTTGCAAGAAAGGCCGAGTGAGCTGCAGTGGCTGAATCTGCCAGAGTATATTTTGTCGCGATTGGGCAGCGCGCGTGTGGCTGAGTATACGAATGCGACTCATACACAGATGCTGGAGTTAGATCGTCGGCAGTGGTGTCGAGAGATCTTCCAGGCTGCTGAACTGGATCTTGCATGCGCGCCGCAACTGGTTCCCCCTGGAACCGAAGTTGGACGACTGGCCGGGCCACTGGCAGAGTTGCCAGCTTTCCGGAATACCTTGCTGATTGCGCCGGCTTGCCACGATACCGCTTCGGCGATTGCCGGGATTCCCGCGACCGGAGATGACTGGGCCTACATTAGCTCGGGCACATGGTCGTTAGTCGGAACGCTGCTCGAGCAGCCCAGCAACGATGCTGCAGCCCGCGAAGAGAATTTTACGAATCTTGGGGCTGTGGGTGATCGAATCTGCTTTCACAAGAATGTGAATGGAATGTGGTTAATTCGTCAGTGCATCGAAAGATGGGCCGAGGATGGCCGGGTGTGGACAGTTCCCGAGATTGTGTCAGCGGCTGAGGCCGCAGTAAAGCCAGAAGGCTTGTTAGATGTGGATGATGCTGACCTGCTGCTGGCTGGGCAGATGCCGCAACGCATCAATGCCCAACGACTGCGAAAGGGTTTCGTTCCTTTAGACGAAAGCCCGGCGAATGCTCCTGAATTTGCTAGTCTCATTTTCCATAGTCTTGCTGCTCGGTACGCGAGTGTGCTGGAGCGGGTAGCATTTCACAGCGGGAAGAAATTGAGTCGGCTGTTTGTTGTCGGGGGCGCCAGCCAAAATGATTTTCTGAATAGGCTGACTCGGGAGGCAACGGGGTTGGAGCTGTTTCGGGGGTCGACGGAGAGCGCAACGCTGGGCAACTTCGCGGTGCAACTTGCGGTGCTAGAAAGCAAGCGCGATGCTTTTACAGGGGCGTCTGCGGAGCAGGTTTCGCAGTGGGCCAGACAGCTGTCTAACCCCTTATGAAAAGCGTCAAAGGCTTCGCAATATCTGCATAAAGCCTTCGATCTTTCGCGCTCCTGCCGTCTTCGTTATAGCGAGGTTCTGTTCAAGGCTGGTGCCAACAAAAAAGGTCATCACGATATCAGCAAGTGAGCCTGCTGGCATGCGCGGTCGCTCCGCCTCGATGTTTTTAACGAGTAGTTGTCGCAACGGCTTGAGGCTGTTCTGCACGATACTATGAGCTTCCGCCGGGAGAATGGCGAACTCTCTCATTGAATTTGTGGCGAAGCATCCCTTTTGCCCCCCGACACATTTGAGTGCCACATTAAGGTAGCTGCGAACATTGTCCCAGCCAAGTGGTTCGGTCGTGAGCGTGTCCTCGATCCCGCTCGTCTCGATGTAGTAGCGAAGGGTCTCAAGAAAAAGATCGTCCTTATCCCGAAACTCTGCATAAAGACCCGACTTGTTCACCCCTGTAGCTGCCTCGAGATCCTGAAGAGTGGTATCTGCGAAGCCATGTTCCCAGAAAACGGGAAGCGCTTTCTCAAGAACCCCTTGACGGCTGAAATTTCTAGGACGAGCCATACTTGATCCTCTTCCCCCTGGACGTCTTCACAGCGTCAACCGCTATGCCGAGAACTCTCCACAACAAAACTTAGAAATAGAACACTCTCTATTATGAACCATTTAGTTCGAGACCGTGAAAGCCAGATACGAAATATTCTCCGAGCGCTCGATGATCTGAGCGCAATGAATCGCATCCGGGTCGAGCCGGACATGACCAGAGCTCTACGACCAAGTGAGGTATTGCGAGGGAATTGCTTCAAGTCGACAGCACGTAACCTGCTTTGCGAGAACGATACACCGCCAGGCCGAGCAAGCGACGTTGGGCCAATGGGTTCGACACGGCTCCGCGGGTAAATTCGAGGACACTCCCAATCAGAGTGTTTGATTTTTTTGCCTCGTTTTTTGCTACGACGATGCGCTGGAAAATAGGGAGATCAATCCTTCGGGAATCGTTGGATGTGCAAGGACAGCCTCTCGAAGTGCGGTATAGGGCATCCCTCCGAGCATTGCAATCTGTACACACCCCATGATCTCACCCGCACCCACGCCGAACGCTACAAACCCGAGAATATGATCGCTGTCATCCTCTACCAGGCACTTTAGGAATCCGCGGGTTTCCATGAGACTGCGCGCTCTTAGCATGGACGACATCGGGATCTTGAAGAGACGGTAGGTAACCCCCTTTGCTTTTGCCTCCTTCTCGGTCATCCCAACGCGCGCCAATTCAGGGTCTGTGAAGAGGCAGAACGGCACCTGCCTGCCGGTGGTCACTCGGTTCCCGCCGAGTATGTTGTCCCGGACTACTCGAAAGTCGTCCTCGCTAATGTGCGTGAATTGTGGGCTTCCTGCAACCTCGCCCACCGCCCAGATTCCCGGAGCGGTCGTCTCAAGGCGCCCGTTTACTTTGATATACCCGTGCTCTGTTACTTCCACCCCAGTAAGTTCGAGCCCAATGTCTCTCGTATTTGGTACGCGTCCAGCTGCGACCAAAAGATGCGTGCCTTCCAGAGACTTCTTCACTCCGTTTTGTTCGAGAGTTACACGGACCGATTGTCCTGACACTCCAGACACGCTTTTGATCTTGGCGTTCAAAACCAGCTCTACGCCTTCGTCCTTCAGGAGGCTCCCCAATCCCTCGGTGACGTCGTCATCTTCTCTATGAAGAACGCAATGATTGCGATCGATGAGTGTGACTTTGCTCCCAAATCGGCGCATCGCCTGTGCGAACTCCAGCCCGACGTGCCCCGCCCCAAGAACGATCAGGTGTTCGGGCACGACATCGAGTTCAAGGGCCTCGACATGGGTCAACGGTTGAGCTGACCTAAGCCCAGGAAAGTCTTCAACCACTGCGTGCGTCCCTGTACCGATCACCACATTCTCGCCCCGCAACAACCGTTTCTTTCCATCCGATAGAGTGGCCTCAAGTGTCTTTGGTCCAACAAACCTCCCGGACGCCATGATCAGTTCCGCACCGCTTTGCTTGTAGAGAGCGAGATGCGTATCGACAAGCCCTTGGACCATTCTGCGCTTGCGATCTCTGACAGCGGGCATCTTGACGCGGAAACCGTCGATGCTGATTCCGAAGTCCTCGCTGCGCCGAACATACTGCGCGACCTGCGCACTATGAACGACATTCTTACTGGGAAGACATGCGATGTTTGGGCAGGCTCCCCCGACGTACATACGTTCCACGACCGCGACGCGCTGACCTTGCCCGGCGAACGTCCACGCCAGCAGCTTCGAGCCTGCGCCGCTACCAAGAATGAGGAGATCGTAAACTTCCGGTTGTGCTTGATCCATATGTGCCGTTCTCCGTTGCAGGTGATGTATTAGAGAATCTCAGCCCGTGCATGCCTGTGCCAGAGACGCGTTTTTACGATGATCCATCGTTGTTCGTGGTTAGCTTTATATTTTCGGAAACGATAGCTTGTTTTCCGAAATAGCTGATCAGGTATAAAGACACTCCAAGCGCTATTACATCCTTGAAGAGGAACAGGCCCAAGAAACTCATGTATCCTACCCCGTTTACGTGGGTAATTGTGCCGGGAGTCGTGATGATCATCGTGCTGGTTGTAAAGAACATGCCCGTTGCGATGAGCCCACCCAGAATGCCGGCTTTAGGCTTGAAATAACCTGTAATGATCAATAGAGCAGCGATCCATTCGGTAAGACCGATTATGTCGGAGCCAACATAAGGGCCGAATAATTTAAAGTGCCACCAGATGAGCGGGCTATTGGAAACGAGCGGAATGATGCCTTCGGCGCCGGGGCGGGTCATTTTGAAAGATCCTGCCCACAGGAGCATGACAATCATGCCTGTACTGCTGAACAGAAATGGGATCTTACGATCACTTATCCACGCAGCCAATTTGGTCAAATTACTTTTAGCTTGATGTGAGAGGGGAACAGAAGAAACCAGTTTTTCTTTTTCCAAGGTAGATGCTTGTCCTGACGAGACGCGACTCATACTTACTTCTCCCTTACTATCGTTGATTCGAATGTTGCAATTCCAATACCAAGCCTCAGGACCTCTTCTTTGTGACAGGCTGTCTAGCTAAGTCTTTTCTGCTCCGTGGCAACCGCCTTGCATCGTCCCAAGAAGTTCAATCTCCTGCTGTCAAAGCCACGACAGATCTTTGCCAGTGACGAAGCTTAGTTCTGGACTTGTCTCGGTGGCCGTCCTCGTCATAACTCGTGCCTTCGCAGATTGATGGGTTTGCTTTAGAGCTTTACCACTATCTTTCCGTGTGCCTCATTGGCCTCCATCACGCGATGTGCCTCACGAATGTCTTCGAAGCGGAATACCCGGGAGGGTTTCGCATTGAACCTACCTTGCTCGACCTTGTTCGCGATCTCCTGGAGCGGAACATCTGAAAGCGGAAAGCCAGGGGTACCAAAAACAAAGCTGCCGAAGAAAGTGAGGTAAACACCGCTTGCCATTTGCAATAGAGGGTTGAAGTCCGATATTGGAGCCAGGCCCCCGAGCCATCCTGCGAGGCAGGCTCGTCCTCCGCGGCGCAAGATCCGAAGTGAGTCAAGGATCACGCTGTTTCCCACGAGATCGAGAATCGAGTCGATCTGCTTGGCCTCCGCGATTCGAGACGAAAGATCCGGCCCTTCCAACTCCACCCGATGAGCGCCCAGATCTCCCAGCTTCTTGAATCGATCTCTGCTGCGTGTCGTAGCGATGACCTTTGCACCCACATCTACCGCCATGTTGAGCGCTGCTAGACCGAACGAGGACGTGGCGCCACGAATGAGCAACGTCTGGCCTTTCACAAGTTCTAAATTACGAAAGAGACACGTCCACGCTGTGGCGTAACTCTCGGGAAGTGCCGCGAGTTCCTCCCAGGGAAGATCAGATTCGATCTGCGCTACGCCGCCGACAGTAGCGCGCGTGTATTCGGCGTAGCTTCCGTTGATCGTTCTTCCCAGTCCGCCCATCAACGCGGCTACCTGGCTGCCGACAGCGAACTCGCCACTTGGGCACGACTTCACAATTCCCACACATTCGATTCCGCTCACCAGCGCTGCTTCAGCCCATTCTCCGCGGCGCATGTGCATCTCGGCGTGGTTGATCCCGAATGCTTTGATCTGAATGACAACGTGACCGGGCATTGGTTCAGGTTCGGGCATTTCCTTAATAACCAAGCTATCCAGGCCACCAAAGTGGTCGAGTACGATGGCTCGCATGTGTCTTCTCCTTTTTCTAATCGGCGCATTTTAAGAGAACTCAGCTTAGCGGAAGCTCAGTGGCATTGGGTCTTATCAAATCCCTTTCACTTCGCCGCCATCCATCCGCACGGAAGCTCCGGTCAGCCACTTCGCCACAGGTGAAACCATGTACGCCATCAAATCGGCAATTTCTTCCGGTTTGCCGAAACGAGCGATACCGGCCTGTTCCGGGAACTTCTGCATCGCCTCCTCCACCGTAAGGTTGTGAGTTGGCGCCCACTTCTCAAAGAAAGATTGCCTGCGTCCAGTCATCACAGCACCTGGCACGACGCTGTTGACCTGTACTCCGTCCTTGATGCCTTGCTCCGCGAATGCTTTTGCGAGTGCGATGATCGCAGCGTTAACCGCAGCTACCGCTGCGAAGCCAGGCTTTGGATCAAGAGCGGCGCTTCCGGAGATAAAAACAACAGACCCGCTTGAAGCCTTCAGCGCATCCCAGGCTCGTATTGTTAGACGGCGTGCGCCATGGAGCTTCAACGCCATGCCGTCTTCCCATTGAGCATCCGTCATCTCGAACAAATCGATCTGTGGAACAGCTCCAGCAATATTCAGCAGAGCATCGATTCTCCCGAACCGTTCGAGAGCCGCCTTTACAAGAATCTCGGGCGACTGAGGCTCGCGAAGGTCCAGCGCGCAAACCAGTGACTTGGCCCCCGCCCCAACAACAGCGGCGGCGGTCGTTTGCAACTCATCCTGATTTCTTGCTGCAAGTACTATGGCCGAAAAATCACGTGCCAGCCTTAGTGCAGTAGCACGGCCGATTCCCTGACTTGCGCCAGTGACGATAGCGACAGAGTTGAGCATGGTAAAAGCCTTTCTTCACCCGGCAACGCTTTCCGTTGAGCGTGTCTATGTTTCTGCGAAGAGAAGATCTGACACTCCTTTTCGCAAAGTACTTATCGCCCGATCGTTTCGTGAGCAGCTTCGAGAATGACTTCAACGACGAGTTCAGGGGCGGTGAGCATTGGAGAGTGGTCCACATTATGCGACCGTGTCTTCGCATTCATCCGATCAGCCATAAAGCGCTGAGTCTCCGGACTAATCATTCGATCCTCTTCCGCAAGAAGGAACCACGAGGGTTTCGTCTTCCATGCAGGACTAGGGGCTTTCTCCTGAATGCATTTCATCGCTATTGGCCTCTGGATCGCAGCGATGATCGTTGCTTGATCCTGCGGAACCTTGTGAGCAACCGCTCGGCTGAAACCCTCTTCCGGCATCCAGATAACGCCATGCTCATCGGGTGCGAGGTGCGGAGCTTCCGGATGCGGTTCACCACGGTAAAACACATCCGCAACCGTTTCACCCTCGTCAGGCGCCAAGGCTGCAATGTATACCAGCGCCTTTACGCGATCGTCATGCTGTCCGGCGATCACCGCACCTCCATAGGCGTGTCCGACTACTACCAGTGGTCCAGTTGTTCTCTCGACTACGCGCGCGAGCGCCGTTATGTCATCCGTGAGCGACGTAAGAGGGATCGGTGCACACGTAACCGTGAGCCCGTGCCGCCGCAAGGGCAGAATGACATTCTGCCAGCAGGAGCCATCCGCCCACGCTCCGTGAACCAATACAACAGTACCCATCGAAAATGAAGGATTCATCGCACGCTCCCACGGGCCATTTGGGAGGCGCCATTCGCCCCTAAGAACTCTTTGATTGCGGCAGCTATTTCTACGGAATGTGTCTCCGTTGCAAAATGCCCTGTATCCAGAAACTGAACTTGCGCATTCGGGAGGTCTTTTCGAAATGCCTCGGCTCCGGCAGGCACGAAGAATGGATCGTTCTTGCCCCAGATCGCCAGCAAAGGCGGTTTCGACTTCCGAAGATACTCTTGAAACTTCGGATAAAGCTTCACATTCGATGCGTAATCGAGGAACAGATCGAGCTGAATGTCCTTGTTGCCCGGCCTTTCAAGCAAAGCCGTGTCCAACGTGTAGGACTCGGGCGGCACACTCTCCGGCTTCGCAACACCGTACGTGTACTGCCAGCGAGTTCCTTCCAGATTCAAAATGTTTTTCCGGATGACTTCTCGATTCTCCGATGTCGGGGCAGACCAATAAGTCCTGATCGGTTCCCACGCATCGCCCAGTCCCTCTTCGTAGGCATTGCCGTTCTGCGAGATGATCGCTGTGATCCGTTCCGGGCGGCCCATTGCGAGACGAAAGCCCGTCGGAGCCCCATAGTCGAAGACGTAAATTGCATAACGATTGAGGCTGAGAACATCGGTGAAAGCCCCTACGGTGTTGGCCAGCGCGTCGAACGAATAAGTGTAGTTTCGCTTTTCGGGAACCTCCGTAAATCCAAATCCCGGAAGGTCCGGAGCGATCACTCTGTAGCAATCCGCAAGGCGGAGAATGAGATCGCGAAACATGAAGGATGACGTTGGAAAGCCATGAAGCAAGAGCAACACAGGTGCCGCCGCATCGCCTGCTACACGGTAAAAGACTTGGATTCCGTCCGCTTCCACTCTATGTACGGATATCGCCGGTACTTTTGATCGAGAACCGGATGGATGACCATTCGCCACAGATATTGAAGTCTTGCCCGTCTGTCCCATAAAACTTCTCCTATTTTTTGCTGGTTTGGTTGTGGACGATTTGCCGACGGGCGCCGTCAGCGCGAAGCAGGATGACTCTTACCCGGCCAATGATTATTAGGTCAGGGTGCGACAGCAGCCGACCAGCCACCGGCAGAAGATCTTGCTCTCATCAACGTCACGGCACGGTAGTCTCGATAGCAATTTGGCGCGGTCCTTGATTTGTTAGAAGACCTCGGTTCATGACACCAGCGAATGCAACCAAATGGCCAACCTCGACCCTCCTCAGCGTGAAAGCTAAGTCACCGGGCGTAAAGGGGATAACTTCATGCGCGAGTCAAAGCGAGGGCGTTTCGTATGACAGATTCGTGACGAAGATTCAACACTGACAGAATTTGGTCAGGCGAAGTCGTCTCGAAACCAAATTTGCCGCATTTCGAACCTTCGACTGGCGCACTCAATTGCAGACGTAGGCGAAATTTCGTAAACGGCCATACTCATCGTGAACGTCTCGGGCCTCCTGCGCTGCGGCACTCAACTTCCGAACCTCTCAAATTGCCAAACGGATTCCTGTGAACTGCCAACGCATTGCCGGGTGAATGAAATTCCGATATGTCGCCCGTATGTGATCCGCTGGTGTGACGCACGATCCTCCGCGCAGAATCATCTGACTGGACATGAATTTGCCGTTGTACTCACCCAGCCCCCCGGGGAGTGGTTTATACCCCGGATAACCGGTGTGGGGGCTGGCAGTCCATTCCCAGCAATCTCCAAATAATTGTTCAAGACCCGCGCCATTCGCTCGCGCAGGGTGCAGCCTGCCGGTATCGAGCAGATTTCCATGTCGGCGTTGCCTGTTCGCAGCTGCCTCCCACTCTGCCTCCGTCGGAAGGCGACAGCCACGCCAGCGCGCCAATGCGTCAGCCTCGAACAAACTAACGTGACACACCGCTGTGTCGAGCAGATCAGCAAGTCCGTGCCAACCTCTTAGTGTGAAGACGCGCCACCCGGTGGCATCGGCGGAATCCCGTTCCCAATAGAGAGGCGCTTCCCAGCCTGCTTGCTGCACAGAATCCCAGCCGTCAGAGAGCCAGAGTTCGGAGCGCACATAAGCATCATCGGACATAAACTCCAGATAATCCCGGCAGGTAACTAGGCAGCTCGCAATCTGGAACGGTTCGAGATAAACCTTGTGGCGTGGTGTCTCGTTGTCAAAACAAAAGTCCAGAGGCTCCTCAGTGTTCAACGGATAGCCGATTCCAGTTAGGCCGCCTTCAAAGTCGAACCATCTGAGTTGATGGACCGTACGGGTGCGTTCTTTGGGCATGGGTGCAGATCCGTAGGAAGGCCCGATGGGATTCGAGAAGAATGCATGCTTAATGTCAGTCAGTGCTAATTCCTGGTGTCGCTGTTCATGATTCAGACCTAACAGGATGCGCCGTGCTACCTCTAGGTCAATGGAGCAGGAAAACAATCTTTCCATCTCCTGATCAACGTGGGCGCGGAAAGCCAGAATCTCATTGAGGGTTGGCCGAGAGAATGCCGCTCGCAATTTCTTCGCGGGGATCTCCTCTCCGAGCGAGATGTAATAGCTGTTGAAGAGGCGATGAAACTCTTCTCGAAAGGGTCTGTAGCCGGGCAGAAATGGTCGCAGTATGAAAGTTTCGAAGAACCATGTGGTATGGGCCTGATGCCATTTCACGGGACTGGCTTCAGGACATGACTGGACCATCTGATCTTCGGCGGACAGATTCGCTGCGAGAGATTGCGTCATTGAGCGCACGGTCTTATATTTCGATTCGAGAATCGACATGGTCAGGTCTGATACGCCCGAATTCTTAGGTCAGGCTGAACTCCCCGTGCAATCAACCTGCCACATAAGAACTATGGCGAAGCAAACTAGAAAAGTGTTAAGTCTTTAGCCTGCAGAGTGATGGGTCGGTAAGTGTCCATGGCACATCGCATCGTATGTGACAAATCAGTGGCCGATGTCCGCCACTGACGGGTTGCCGTCTCGAAACTTGTCGCGGCAAGTACCAGACTGCCGAACTTAGCGGGTCTCGACGGGGGTCTTCTGTCGGGATGGGGTTGGACGGACTATCCCAAGCTTCCGCATCCTGTAAGTCAGGGTGGTGCGTTTGATTCCCAGCCGCGCAGCCGCGCCATTCTTGCCGCCCACAAGCCAATTACTTAGTTCGAGAGCGCGGACGATATAATCCCGCTCCAACTCCTCGAGACCGGTCATCGGCAAATTCAGCTCGGTTGGAGACCCGAAAGGCTCTAATTCGGACGTGGGTGCCCGCAAGATCGTGTGAGGAGAGAGAATCACTGCCCGCTCGATGAAGTTCTGCAATTCTCGAACGTTTCCCGGCCAACGGTATCGCAGCAGCGCAAGCATGGTTTCCGATGGGATATTGTCGATCTTTTTGTTCATTCGCCGCGCGTAAAGCGCAGTGAAATGCCAGACCAACTTCGGAATGTCCTCCGTACGTTGCCTTAGGGCCGGAACGTTGATCGGGAACACCTTCAGCCGATAATAGAGGTCCTCACGAAATGTCGTCTGCTTAATCATGGATGCCAAATCACGATGAGTGGCTGCGATCACGCGAACATCAACTTTGTGAGTATGATTGCTTCCGAGTCTCTCGAATTCCTGTTCCTGCAGGACGCGTAACAATTTTGTTTGCAGTTCCAAAGGAATGTCGCCGACCTCATCAAGAAACAACGTTCCCTTATTTGCGAGCTCGAAGCGTCCTGTTTTTTGCGCAATCGCTCCAGTGAATGCTCCCTTTTCGTGTCCGAACAACTCACTTTCAAGCAGCCCGAGCGGAATCGCAGCGCAATTCAATTTAACAAAGGAACGTCCCCGGCGACTGCTCAGATTGTGAATTGCGCGTGCAATAAGTTCTTTGCCGGTTCCCGTCTCGCCGAGGATCAGTACGCTCGAATCGGTAGGCGCCACGGTGGACACCAGTTCCAACGCGGTCTTCAGCGCGGGACTGCTTCCTATAATTGCCCCGAACTCGCCCCGAATCTCCTCCTCGAGATAAAGTCTCTGCTTCGCCTCCTTGTCTCGATCCGTTAACGCCTTTTCATATTGCAGGGCGTTCTCAACAGCGATAGCAACTTGGCGGGCGACCTGTTCGAGAAATGAGATGTCGTCTTGTTTGAACTTCCTCTCTGACCGGTTTAATGCTGTCAACACGCCGATTGCACCGCCCCTGCCGAGGAGTGGGAGACTGCACCCTGACACCAGGCCTTCATCTATCACACTTTGAAAAGTACGTTGACTTGCGGCATTTCCGGACGTTTCAACGTCAGAACGAACCTGCTCGAAGTTTTCGAAACATTGAGCCGTGCCGGTCCGGAAGGCTTTGCCACAGATGGAGCCGTCGTTAGGTATGGTGGTCCCGTCGCACAGAAAACCCCGTGCTTCGGGGTTGTAAAGCGTAGTGACGCGCAGCTCGCTGCCATCGGAGTCGGGTAGGAGCAACGCACAAAAATCACACCGCGTCACTCTCAGCAGATCGGTAGATAACGTCTCCACCAGACGACGCATGTCTAACTTCGATGTCATGCTGTTTGTTATTTCCAGAAGCAGCCGCAGCCGATTCCGTTCCAAACGCAATCTTTCTTCATTCTGGTGGCGCTCAATTGCAATCCCAGCGATATGGCTGGCGTTCTCGATCATCTTCAGATCGGCGTCATTAGGGCTACGCACTTCACGATAATGAATGGCGAACGTTCCGAGCGTTTGACCCTCGCTCGTAAACAACGGCCGCGACCACACCGCACGAATTCCAAAAGGCAAGAGCCGGTGACGATAATGATCCCAAATAGGATCTTCTAGGATGTCACTTGCATATACTGGCTGCCTTCGATAAACGGCTGTGCCGCAAGATCCTCCCTGGGGGCCAATAAGCATCGATCCTGTCTGGCTGATGAATCCGGGAAGGCTTGGCGCTGCGGCACAATGAAGCTGCTTTCCATCATCGTCCGGAAGCCAGATAGTGCACAACGTGCCGTCGCCGCGAGATTCGACCGATTGAGCAATAATTGTAAGCACCTCGGGCAGCGGAGATCCCTCAAGAATTAACTTCAAAATGTGGAGCACGGCCCCACCCGTACCCAGCCCTAACTCATCGAGTGCAACCTTGTTACTCAATTCCAGTGGTGGGGACTGCGTCGTTGACTCCATCAGTTCTTCTTTCTCATCGTCGCTCCTTGACAGGAGAACGTGCCACTCGCGCGGAGTGTTGCATACTTCAATTGTTAGTGTCGGATTGCACGATGATACTCGTCAACACTGGCTTCGTCAGCCAAGCTTCGTGCGGGCGATCCCCAGCATCCGGCGACGAGAGTGGCGGACATCATTCGTCACTCTCGTGGCCTTTATTCCGTCCTTCCCTTCTTGGCCGCCGCAAATCTGTTCCAACGATCAGAGCTTCACCTCGACCACTGGAAAGTCGATCTCACTACCCGCAAGTTCATTAGCGTAGTTGGTCAACGTATTTGCCGCGACGTGGGCAACGATTTCCATCATCAGGCCGTCATCGACCCCCGCCTTCCGCGCGTCCGCGATATCCTCGTCGGAAACATGACCGCGCTGACGAACGATCTTCTTCGCGAACGATGCCAGGGCACGTTCAAAGGGTTTCACGCCGTCTCCGGCACGCGCCATAAGGGCATCTTCCTCGCTCACACCCTCAGCCTTCGCCTTGGCCGTATGCGCCGAGAGGCAGTACTGGCACTCGTTTTCCTGACCTACAGCCAGGGCCACAATCTCGCGTTGAGCGGCCGAAAGGCGGCCACGCGAAAGCGTCTTCGAAAGCGACAAGAGCCCGTCCAAAGCCACGGGAGCGTGTGCCAGCGTGGCAAAGAGGTTAGGCACCATCCCCAGACTGGCTTTCACCTGAGAGAGGGTAGCAGCAACTTTGGCATCGACGTTGGACGAAACTACAGGAACGATACGGGGCATCATCTTCTCCAATCTCCGGCGGCGTTTCTGCCATACCGGAAGCACTTCTGAAGATGAGACAATACTTATTGTCATTTAGAGTATCGTTGGCATACCTTATAGTCTCGTATGGATAGCCTAGCCCCCTTCTTCGAACGGTTCTCCCTCTCCGCCCGGATGTTCTATTCAGGGCGACTCTGTGGCATCTCTCCCAACCTCAACGAGCAGGCCGGTTATCTCCATGTGCTTCGAAAGGGAACCCTGACGGTCACTCACCCCAACGCTCGCCCGCTAGTCCTCAATACTCCAAGCATCGTGTTCTTTCCCCGTCCACACCAGCACCGCGTTCGTGGCTCAGAAGAAGAGGGCGCCAAACTCGTCTGCGCGACCGTTGAGTTTGGCGCCGGAATGATGAATCCCCTTATCGCCTCATTTCCAGAGCCATTCGTGGTCCCCCTGAACGCCCTTCCCGAACTTGCCCCGGCGCTCGAGCTTTTGTTTTCCGAATCTGCCTCCGAGTTCCCCGGCCGGCAGACTGCTCTCGATCGTCTCTTCGAATACATCCTCGTCCTGCTCATACGGTCCGCTCTGAATGCTCACTTGGTTGATAGTGGTGTCTTGTTAGGGCTCGCCGATGAACGTCTCGGCAAGGCGATCGAGGGCATGCATAAACACCCTGAAACTAGCTGGTCGCTGGAACAACTGGCGCAATCCGCAGGCATGTCCCGCGCGCGCTTCGCCGCCCACTTTCGCAACGTCGTTGGCATGACGCCATTTGATTACCTGACTGACTGGCGCTTGGCAGTTGCCCAGACGATGTTACGCAAAGGCAACTCTCTGAAGCTCATCGCAGCCGCCGTTGGTTACGCAAATGCAACAGCTCTAACGCGAGTCTTTACGCAACGTGTGGGAATGTCCCCTTCTGAATGGCTCACTCGTAGCCAGGGGCAAGGGAACTAATTCGGCGTACGTCTGTTCTGGCGCGAGATAGGAGATGAAATGAATCTCCGGAAAATTCACATGTGATGTTCGCCAAACCGAGACGAAGATGACGACCAACATTCGTCAGTGTTGGCCATTCGTCGCGACTTCGTCACCGGGTCAAGTTCCCTCCGCTCCTCTTAAAAATCGATCCTGTCAGTTCAAAGCAACTTACCTTTGTGCTCGTCTATGAGCGAAAGCGCTTTGCTCTTTGGCATTCCAGATGCAAGAGAAGAACGGATGAGTGCAATCGACAGCTTACGTCTCCACTGGCCCGAATACCTGATGGAGGCTGTCGGGCTGGCTTTATTCATGCTTTCTGTTTGCATATTTGCGACCTTGTTACAACATCCAGCTTCACCTGTCCGACACCTGATCATGAGTCCAGTCTTGCGTCGGGCACTCATGGGTTTGATGATGGGTACAACGCTCGTCGCAATCATCATGACGCCGTGGGCCAAGCAGTCCGGTGGCCATTTCAATCCGGCAATAACGTTCGCCTTTTATCGGTTGGGCAAGGTGAAGTTGTGGGACGCGGTGTTCTACGCCACGGCACAGTTCTCTGGCGCAACGAGTGGCGTCGCGATCGCGGCGGCGCTGCTGCACAAGGCATCGCAGAACGAACCTGTCCGCTATGCCGTAACAGCGCCGGGCGTGTTCGGCAACGCAGGCGCCTTTGTTGCTGAACTGATGATCTCGTTTACTCTGATGAGCACCATCTTGTTCGTATCCAATCACAGATCACTGGCACAATTCACACCGTATTTTGTCGGCGTATTGTATGCAACGTACATTACCTTCGAAACACCGCTATCCGGAATGAGCATGAATCCTGCGCGAACGTTTGCGCCTGCACTTTATGCAACCGACTGGCACTCGCTTTGGATTTATTTCATCGCGCCGACGTTTGGCATGCTGGCCGGCTCAGAGCTATTTTTACGAACTCGCAGAGGAGCCGCTCCCTATTGTGCAAAACTGCACCACGCCAATGACCAACGCTGTATCTTCCATCACGAAAGATGAAACAGCCGGTCGATTCCGTGACGCAATTCATTGCCTCCGGAAAACTATACAGCCCATCTGTACAGGTAAACTGCATATCTGATAAAATGACTCCATGGGTGAGCGAGCAGATCGTCCTCATGTAGAACGGACCGCTGCACTTGCAGCGGAGCTACGAGCGATCCTCGGCAAACTCAAGCGGAAACTGCGCGAGCACGGCGGGCCCAGCGATTTGACGCCCTCCCAGATCTCCGTGATTCTTCGCCTTGAGAAAGACGGCGCGATCACGGTATCGAATCTTGCCCGAGCGGAAGGCATGCGCCCTCAGTCCATGAGTGCCATCATCACTTCGTTACTGGAGGCGGGATTGGTGAGTGGCTATCCGGACCAGAACGACGCCCGGCAGACCTTGATGTCGCTCTCCCGGAAATGCCAAAAGTTTCTTAAGGAGGGCCGTGCTGCCAGGCAAGACTGGCTCACCACCACAATTCGGGAGAAGCTCTCCGTTCAAGATCAGGAGAAGCTTGCGGCTGTCCTTGAACTACTCGCGCGTCTCGTGGAGGACTGAGTTTACTCGAGCGCATCTCGCTACCTTATAGAAATCGCTTCCCAGGAGAAGACACTGTGCCTGTTACGACGCTAGACCCGAAAACCGCTCTGATTGTCGTTGATCTTCAGAAAGGTATTGTTAGCTCAACGTTCATCCATCCAATCGCCGACATTATCGAACGCACGCAAGCCCTGCTCTCCGCATTTCGCGAGCTTCACCTTCCCGTGGTTCTGGTCAATGTGACCGGAGGCGCGCCAGGTCGGACAGAACAGCCGCGCCGTTTCGCGACCTTCCCCGAAGGATTTGCCGATTTGGTCCCGGAGTTAGCTCCACAAGCCAGCGACATCACGGTAACAAAACGAACATGGGGTGCTTTTGCCAGTACCGATCTTGAAGCCCAACTCAAGGCGCTCGGTGTAACGCAGGTTGTCGTTACCGGCGTTGCCACCGGCACAGGTGTTGAAGCCACAGCGCGTCAGGCCTATGAGGCGGGATTCAACGTTACGCTCGCCACCGATGCGATGACCGATGCAAGGCCCGAGGCCCACGCGTACAGCCTCGCACATGTCTTTCCCCGCCTTGGCGAGACGGGCTCAACACAGGAAATCATCAACCTGCTTGGTACAAGGAGCGCCTGACTATGAACTGGCATCATCTCGTGTCCTACTTCTTCGGAGGAGTGTTCCTGGCCAACTCTGTTCCACATCTTGTCAGCGGAATGATGGGACGACCGTTTCAGAGTCCTTTCGCAAAGCCTCCCGGCCAGGGGTTTTCCTCATCGACGGTGAATGTGTTGTGGGGCTTCTTCAACGCCGTTGTCGGATACCTTCTCGTGGTGCGCGTAGGGAGCTTTGATCTGAGATCGACAACCAACGTTCTCGCCCTCGGGCTAGGCGCACTGCTGATCAGCCTTCAACTGGCTCGGCACTTCGGCAAGTTCAATGGGGGCAACGAACCGGAGCGTTCATGAAGAATCCAGTGGCGAGTACCTTCCGCGCTTTGAGTATTTTCAACTATCGAGTGTGGACAGCCGGGTCCCTGGTCTCCAACATCGGCACATGGATGCAGCGTATCGCTCAGGATTGGCTCGTACTCACGCAACTGACGCACCACGATGCCTCCGCTGTGGGCATCGTCATGGCTCTTCAGTTCGCACCGCAGTTTCTTCTGTTACCTTGGTCCGGTTTTGCCGCGGATCATTTCAACCAACGCAAGCTCCTCATGCTCACCCAGGCGCTAATGGGCGTACTCGCATTGGCTTTGGGAGTTGTAACCGTCGCAGGGAGCATCCGGCTCTGGCAAGTCTACCTATTTGCGTTTTTGTTTGGTTCTGCTGCGGCAATCGATGCTCCCGTCCGCCAAACCTTCGTCGCGGAGTTGGTAGGAGATGAGCACTTGTCGAATGCAGTCGGGCTCAACTCGACCTCCTTCAATGCAGGCCGCATGATCGGTCCAGCGGTCGCCGGTGTCGTCATTGCGAAGGTCGGAACTGGTTGGGCATTTGTGACAAACGGCCTGTCGTTCGCCGCGGTTCTGATCTCCATGTCGCTCTTCCGCGTATCGGAACTGTATCCAAACACGAGGGCTCGACGCACTGAGGGAGGATTTTTAGAAGGACTCCGGTACGTCTGGGGCCGCCAGGATCTTCGAGCGATTCTGGTCATGTTGTTTTTGATCGGAACGTTCGGCCTCAACTTCCCAATCTTTACTTCGACCATGGCGGTCAAAGTCTTCCACACCGACGCGCGGGGCTTCGGGTTGTTGTCCTCCATCATGGCAATCGGGACTATCTCCGGCGCGCTGATCGCCGCTGGCCGCGATAAGCCGAAGTTTGGCTCGTTGCTGACCGGCTCCGCGGTCTTCGGGATCGGATGTACTCTCGCTGCGCTGGCTCCCGGTTATTGGTGGTTCGCCGCTGCTCTCGTGGTCATAGGTGTGGCAGCACTGACGCTCACCAACACAACCAACAGCATGATGCAGCTCTCGACTGAACCAGCCATGCGAGGCCGAGTCATGGCCCTTCGCCTCGCCGTTGCGCTGGGAGGCACACCGATAGGAGCGCCTATCGTCGGTTGGGTCGCAAACCGTTTCGGTCCCCGTTGGGCGCTTGGAGTGGGCGCAGCATCCGGCTTTGCTGCAGCTATCGTTGCCGCCTACGTTCTCACACGCTGCACGGGACTAGAGGACGCAGAAAGCGGTTTGATGATCTCCAGTCGGCGCATTGATCGCTAACAGAGTCCCAACTGGAAGCAGCGAACACTAGGGCGTTTTTCAGACCCGCTCCGGCTGCTCTAACCCTGCCACCGACGGGGAATGACCCAAAAGTCCATGCAACGTCTGCGGTTAGTTGCTCAGGACACAAAAGCTCGCTCTTATGATGTGAGGATATTGGACATAGATCGGTGCGCGTGCGTGCCGCAGAGAGCAGGGATCATGTCTGCAAGTGAGACGGTGGGTAGCGTGGAGATGCTCGAGGGATCGCAGGTCGAAAACTCAAACTCGTTAGGTGGAATCACAGGTCACGCGTATGGAAGCGAAGGCAACATTGCCGGAAGGAGTGGTCAGACAGGTGGACAGTCTGGTCACTTATTGCGAACCCTAAAGCGCAAAATATAAGACCGTTCGAAAGGGAAATCTCGTCAGGTCTTACATTTACTGCTTTCAAAGGTCCAAGAGCGCTGCTAGAAAGCCCTCTTTTCGACGCCCGTTTCTCCATTCGGTGCTGACGAGGCGGAAGGCTCCCCACGCATCGGAAGCGTTGAGTTCAGGGGTTTTGCCGCTCGCTCCGTCACATCGCGGATTGTCCATAGGTCCGTTGTCCATTGCGGCGACAGAATGTAGTCGTAGGCATCGTGCCGTACCCCTGTTGCCCCCACTCCGCGCCCCACGAGTTCCGAACAAGACACGGTATCCCGAATATTTCCATGCCCAAAAATTCAGATATGTGATATCTTCTTTGCAATGCGACCACGTTTTCCAAAACAACCGCTTGAGATGTCCGGCTCATTAATACCAGCCGGTACTCGCTGTTGTTGCTGTCGCGCATAACACCTCCTGCCCAACTGACTAATCCGATTGAACTGCATCGCTACCACTTAGCCGCGATCACTTAGCAATGTAGACCGTTACGCGTGGGACGCGGGTTATCTCCTCAGCACGCCGTGCGGATGGAATCTTTCTCTTTTTGGTCATGTTATTTGCGGGCCACTGCATAAGCGCACTTCTTGTGAGTCTTCGGGCATTCGCAAGAGATGCTTCGACACAGAGTGCCATTCTCCGAAACTGCATGACATTGAGGACCTTATGATCCCTAATTTCACCAAAGCCCTGACTTTGTTGATCCTATTCGTTTTCCTTACAAAGGAAGTCGTCACACAGACACTTACGAGCGCCACCATTGTCGGAACTGTCTCCGACTCATCTGGGGCCTTTGTCCCACACGCAACTGTGCGAATCACTCAGGCTGATACAGAAGTGGTCCGTACGACGACGACAGGTGACGCTGGCGACTATCGCTTCCCCTTTTTAAAACCTGGCGACTACACCGTGACGGTCGACGGTGGAGGGCTGAACTCTGCAACCATTCACGTTCAGCTTCTGGTCGGCAAAGAGGAGTCCGTCAATATCACACTTGGAGTGCAATCCGTTCAGCAGTCTATCGATGTAACCACTGCTTCGACCCTCTTGCAGGCAGAAAACGGCAACCAGGTTACTTCTTATAGCCAGCAATATATTGAAAATACTCCAGTAAATGGCGGCGATATCACAAATATCGCATTCACGACACCCGGTTTGCGTCTCAACGTTGGGGGAGGAAATGCAAACTTCAATGTGAACGGTCTGCCGTTCAACTCTGTGCTCTTCACAATGAATGGAGCCGACATTGTTGAACCCTACAACCTGAATAACAAGTCCGGAGCCAGTAACAATACGCTTGGGGCCAACGATGTCGCTGAAACTGCGGTCGTAGTCAACGCCTACAGCGCACAATACGGTCGTGAGGCTGGTGCCCAGGTGAACTACATCAGCAAATCTGGAACGAATCAATTTCACGGCAACTTGGTCGAAAATTACAACGGCGAATTTCTCAACGCTAATGACTACTTCAATAAACTGAACAACACTCCCCGTGCTCGATCCGTAGCTAATCAATACGCTGCTTCCGTCGGCGGTCCGATTCTCAAAGATAAACTTGCGTTCTTCGTGAACACAGAAGGCCTGCGCTATGCGCTGCCTTCGAGCGGCGTTGTCTCGCTCCCCTCACCGGCGCTACAGCAATACATTCTTAACCGCGTGCCCGCATCTTCGTTGCCGATCTATCAAAGTCTCTTCAAGCTCTACAACTCTGCCCCAGGCATCGGACGCGCTGTTCCTGTGACGAACGGGAACCTCCCTCTACAAGACAGCAGCGGTCACCTTGGTTGCGGCAGGCAGACCTTCACCGGCACCTATGTCAACGGAAACTCCGGCCCACAATTCGGTGTAGACACTCCCTGCGCAGTGGCCTTCGGCACGACGGCCTCCAGCATCAATACGGAGTACTTCATCTCAGGTCGCCTCGACTACAGCATCAACGACAAACAGAAGATTTACTTCCGTATCAGTCGTGATGCTGGAACACAAGCCAGCTTCACCAGCCCAATTAGCCCGGTCTATAACCGGCAAAGCGTTCAGCCTTGGGTCATTCCGCAATTGAATTACACCTATGCCATAACGCCTAATCTGGTGAACAATTTCGTTCTCAACGGAAACTGGTACTCCGCTATTACAGGTCCTGCCGACTTCAAGCTGGCACAGACAGACCTTCCGACCGCATTCGGCTTCGCCGACGGAGGCGCCAACGGAAGCAACACCACCAATGGAGGTCCTACAAGCACGACCACTGTAAACAGTTCCCCTGGGTTCGCGGGAATCGGTCCATCTCTCCCAGTTGGCAGACGCGGGCAGCAACTTGGCATCATCGATGACTTGTCTTGGAGTGTCAAACGTCACACTCTGCAAGCGGGCGTGAATGATCGCAACAACCGCATCTCAGATTCAAGCATCGCAAGCGGATCAGTTGTGGGAACATACAACTTCAACGACCTGACTGACTTCGCAGATGGCGTCGTCAACAGTACCAGCAAGGGAAGTGCATACACCCAGTCATTCCCTCTCCTTCAAACCGTTCATACTCGTCTAAATTCACTCGGCTTCTATGTGCAGGACGAATGGAAAATTCGCAGAAACCTGAACCTCACCTACGGCGTTCGTTTTGAATTGCAAGGGAATCCCTCATGCCAGGAGAGTTGCTACTCTCGTGCGAATACAGCATTCCTCACACCGGGTTATCAGGCGGGGCTCTCCATTCCCTATAATGCAACGCTGCAGACTGGACTGAAGAAGAACTTCAAAGACTTCGAAGGTATCGTAACGGAGCCGAGATTTGCTTTCGCTTACTCGCCGCTGGGTGATGGAAAGACTGTTATCAGAGGCGGCATCGGGCTCTTCGCAAATACGATTCAAGGCAGTATCACTGCGAGCGTCTTCGGCAATGCTCCAAATAAATTCTCGCCTACCGTAAGCAGCGGAACCGTAGGCCTTACAGGCACGGCTGGCAGCTCTCAAGCAGCGGCCACGGCCTCCAACCAAGCCTTCCAGGAAGGCTTTTCCCAGGGCTCTACCTTGCCAGAGCTTCGAGCTGCTGTTCCCGCCGGAACAACATTTGCGACACCAACGCTGTATGTCAATCCCAATCTCTTTCACACGATAAAGGTCCTCGAGTGGAGCGGGGAATTAGAGCAGCCGTTGTCTGCGCACGACCTGGTGAGTTTCTCCTACAGCGGCAACCATGGGTACGACGAGCCACTCACCGACGCAGCCGCCAACGCCTATTCTTCCAACGCTGCGCTCTATCCGAATGGATTCGGTGGCTTGCCCACATCCGCACCTGATCCACGCTTCTCGACGGTCACCCAAATCTCCAACGCTGGATACTCCAACTACGAGGGCGTTACTGTCACAGAGCGACACGCTTTCGCTCACAACTTTCAAGGTCAGATTGGCTACACCTGGAGCCACGCTTTGCAGTTCGGCACAATCTTCAACCCTCCATCTTTTAGTCAGGGAGACGCACCGCAAAGTGCAGGCTCCTACGGTCCGACAAACTTCGATACACGCCACAATCTGGAAGCAGACCTTCTCTACACCGAGCCCAAACTGCGAGGAAAACTCCTCAACGCAACTGCGGGCGGATGGACGGTCGGAGGCAAACTCTATCGCTATAGCGGGCGCCCATTTTCCGTCACCAACAGCTTGATTCAATCAAGCCTGGTATCGAGTGGCCAGACGAACAACTTTCCCAGCAGCACCTTGATCCTCGCCGACACGTTAGACCCTAAGGCTCTCGGCACGGGCTGCGGAAAATCCGCGGTAAAGTCACCTTGCCTCAAGACCAGCCAATTCGCATCCGCCGTCACGGCCTCCAATCCAGGCGGCCAACGTGATTTTGGAAATACCGCTCCGAATAGCTTCCGAGGGCCAGGATTCTTTTCGATTGCTGCACAGCTCAGTAAGACGATACCCGTGACGGAACATACTCACTTCGATCTTGGTGCAGATGCCTACAACCTCTTGAACCATACGAATCTCGCCGTTCCCAACAGCAACGTAGGAGGAAGCGGCTTCGGCCTGATCACTTCCACGGTTAGCTCACCCACAAGCATCTACGGAACCGGTCAAGGCGCGATTGTCTCCGGACGCGTGCTTGTCGTCTTCGGCAAGTTCCTGTTCTAGCCGCATATCGAAAGGGAAATTATGAGAAAACTACCCATCACTTTTTCAATGCTGCTTGTTCCGGGGATGCTTCTCGCACAATCGGAGCGACTTACTATTGATGATTTATTATCCGCAGGGGCAAGACGCGGTTCCGAACAGCTTTCGCCTGACGGAAAATTTTTCGCGAGAGAAGAGAACGGTCAGATAGCGTTGGTTCCCATTCATGGCGGACAAACAAAGGTCATCACATCGTCACCGAAGCCAAAGTCCGAGCTGCAATGGTCGCACGACGGCAAACATATCGCGTACATCAGTGAAGGGGACGTATGGACTGTCGCCAACGAAGGTGGGGAACCAAAACGCCTCACCCATGATCCAGCGGGCCCAGGTGATCCGCGCGGTGCAACCGATCATCATCCGCATTGGAATCCGAACGGGCATTGGATCCTCTTTGAATCAGGCAGAAAAGGTTTCAACGAACTGTATGTAGTCAGTGAAGATGGTGCGCAGGAAAAGTTGCTCGCTGCAACGGAGATCTATACCGGATCGGACGTGATCGCAAATACTGCGACCGACCGCGGTGATGCTGTCTCCTCCGATCGCTTCGACCCTGAGCCGCTGTGGTCACCCGATGGCACTCGCGTGTCTTACACGGAGCGGTCACGACAGTTCTTCTCCGGCAAGTTGAAGGTTCTTAAGTTCGATCAGAAGACGGGCTCTGCTATTGGCGACGCAATCGACCTCTACACTGCAAAAAACGATCCAGGTGGTGCTTGGGCCATCAACACCGCTGCATGGTCACCCGACAGCACCACACTAACCGTAGTCTTACAATCAACTGGTTGGGATAAGTTGTGGCAGATCCCCGCGACGGGCGGAACGCCTAAGCAGTTAACCAAGGGGACTGGCGAAGACGAAAATCCGGTTTACTCACCCGACGGACGATGGATCACATTCAGTTCAAACCGTGACCTGCCAGAAGAACGTCATCTATGGGTTGTTCCCGCCACGGGTGGCATCCCACATCGGCTCACATCGCTTGCAGGAATCGAAGCGAATCCGCAGTGGTCACCCGACAGTGCCTCCATCTATTTCTTTCGAGCCACTTCGCTGCATGCCGGAGCCACGTATGTTGCAGACGCAAACGGAAAAAGTGACCCACGTCCGCTGGAATCTCCTCAGCCATCGAAGTACGAACAGCTAGGCGTCACTCCCGAAGTGGCGCACTTCAGAGCTAAGGACGGTCTGGCCCTCGCAGGAATTCTCTACAAGCCCGCCGGTTACGAACCCGGCAAGCGCTATCCAGCTGTGATTTGGGCTCATGGCGGTCCGGAAGGGCAAGTTGTACTTAGCCTGAATCCGTGGTCGCTCTTCCTTGCTCAGCAGGGATACGTTGTCCTGGAACCAAACTTTCGTGGCAGTACAGGCTACGGAGAACAGTTTCGCAATGCAAACGTTGAAGACTCCGGAGGCGGTGAGATCGACGATATCGGCGCGAGCGTTAAGTACCTGGTCGATTCAGGCTTGGCCGATCCAAAGCGGGTCGCCATCGGAGGCGGAAGCCACGGAGGAACGGTCGTCGCCAATGCAGTAGCTAAGTTGCCAGATACCTTCGCCGCAGGTATTGAGATGTTTGGTGTGGTTGATCGAGCACTCTTCCTGCAGTACACCAACCGCAACTCAAAAATTCGTTGGGAGACCAAAATGGGTGGCACACCCGAGGAGAAGCCTGCGGTATACCGTAAGGCGAATGTGCTTCCAGATGTAGAGTCCATTAAGACTCCGCTGCTGATTCTGCACGGCGAGAAAGACCCTCAGGTTCCACCGCAAGAGTCGGCAGAGTTCGCCGAAGCGCTAAAGGGCGCGGGTAAGACATACCTGTACTTCACCTATCCCAACGAAGGCCATGGGTTCCAACAGCGCGAGCACAGGAAAGACTCCTATGAGAAGCAGCTTGCGTTTCTCGATAAGTATTTGAAGGATCACGCAGCAAGCAAATGAACCAAAGCTCCTCGTCACCCATCTCTGAACGAGAGCCATCCGTTCGCCTTGTCGACCAACCTAGGTCTAAGTTGTTGAGACGTTTTGGTGGACCTGATCGGGATCGAACCGATGACCTCTTCCATGCCATGGAAGCGCGCTCCCAGCTGCGCCACAGGCCCACTCTTAGGAAGGACTCTTTCTATTCTGGCCGACAGCTCGATATTAGTCAACGTCAGCGGGAACTAATCCACCCTGTTCCGGTGTCTAAGTCTAATAGAGTGAGCGAGCACTCGGCCGCCGGCGGCGCAGTTCTAACACCTTCGTGAGCGTCGCGCGCTCCTATAGTTGCATAGCGATTCATCACGTCGTAATGTAAAGGACACCCGATATGCAGGCGGGCACGATAGTGGGTAATCTAGCAAGCGCAATAGGCATCACCACCGAAGATGTAGCTCTCGTTGCCGACCTAAAAGCCGGATCCGAGGAGGCGTTTGCCGTCCTCATCGCGCAATATCATCAGCCCCTTTACTCACTCATCGCCCGCAGCCTCAACGATCCCGCCGACGCCGCCGACATCACCCAGGAAGTCTTCATCAAGGTCTTCCGCAGCATTCGCAGCTTCCACGGCGGCTCCAGCCTGCGTACATGGCTCTATCGCATCGCCCTTCATGAAGCCTCTAACCAAAGACGCTGGTGGTCGCGTCACAAAAAGCAGGAGATCACCATCGACTCCTCTTTCGAAGCCGACCCAGATGCCGAGAACAATCGCCTCAGCCTCGCCGCAACACTAGCCGATCGCTCGGACTCTCCCTTCGACCAGGCCGCCCAGGCCGAAGTTCGCGAGCGCGTAGAAGCCGCCCTCCGGCAGATTCCAGAGGCCTTTCGCACGGTTGTTATCCTGCGAGAGATCGAAGGCTTCGCCTACGAAGAGATCGCCGAGATTCTCAACGTCAACCTCGGCACAGTGAAATCGCGACTCACCCGCGGCCGCTCCGCCCTTCGCACAATCCTGAATGCGGATGGCATCGTGCCCGCAGCAAGTTCTGAGTCTTTTCCCGCCTCTCAGGAATCGAAGCAGCAGATGGTGACACGATGACCTCCCTAAGTTGTCAAAAGTGCCAGTCTTCGTTCTCCGCGTATCTCGACGGCGATGTCAGCGGAAAGCTGATGCAAAAGATCGCGAGACATCTGGAAGACTGCGCTGACTGCAAACACGACTTTGCTTCTTTGCGCGCCACTCAGCGCATGCTTTCAAGCGTTGGACAAGCGAAAGCTCCGGCGGACCTCGGACTGAGGCTCCGGCTCGCCATCTCGCACGAGCATTCCAAGCGCAAATCGAGTTGGATCGACACGGTTAGTCTCAAGTGGGAGAATGCTTTCCGTCCTTTACTGCTACAGGTTTCCGCAGGTTTCGCCGGCACCGTCGCTCTGGTCGGTGGCATCGCTGTTCTCCTGGGACTCTTCGCCGCTCCCGAGCCCGTCATGGCAAACGACGAGCCCCTCGGCGCCATGACTTCGCCCCACTATCTCTACTCCTCGGTCAACCCGCACGCTATCCTGACCGACCACGACGGCGTCATCGTCGTCGAAGCCAGCGTGAACTCACAGGGGAAGGTCTACGACTATCGCATCGTCTCCGGACCTGAAAGCCCTGCTGTTCAAAGCCAGGTCGTCGACCAGCTCCTGACCAGTGTCTTCCAGCCGGCCAGCGTCTTCGGCGCCCCTGTACGAGGCCGCGTCGTGCTGACCTTCTCAGGTATATCAGTCCGCGCCTAAACCGCCACTCGCCGAGAATCAACCGTAGAGGTCCATGCAGACTGACCGCGAACTTCTCGCCTCCGCCTACAAGCACTTCAACGCACGCGACATCGACGGTGTACTCAACCTCATGCATCGCGACGTAGACTGGCCCAACCTGATGGAGAACTGTCGCGCCCACGGCCACGAAGAAGTTCGCGACTATTGGACGCGACAATGGGCGATCTTCGAACCCCACGTCGAACCTATCGATTTCACCCCCGAATCTGACGGCCGCACCGCTGTGCACGTCCATCAGGTCGTGCACGATCTCACAGGCAAACTCCTCGTCGATCAGATGGTTCAACACGTCTACCTTCTGCAGGATGGCCTCATCCGCAGCATGGAAGTCCGCGACAGCGAGCCTTCCTGAACATTGCTAGTGGATCAGCTTGAATTCCACGCCAGCGGGAATTTCAAATACATCGCATTCAGTCGTCAGTCCCGAAGGGCACTTGTCCGACTAGCCGACGTTACGGCCCAATGACGGAAACCGCGTTTACGGGACTAAGAATTTAGGCGAGGTGAACCCCCGCCTAAGTCCATGAACATGCCAGGAAACTGCTTAGGTTAAGAGATAAGTCGGGACCACAATCGGATCGGCTGGGATCAGCGTCGCCACCGACACATGCGGCCAAGTAAGAGGACCGAAGTTCAGGAAAACCGTCTGGCTGTACTGAATCTGGATGAACGGCACAACAATCTTCTTCGGTGCGCTGATGTCCTTAGGTGGCGTAAGCGTAAAGGTAGGTCGAAGCAAGCTCCCGGCGCGCGGCGCAGCCTGGATCGTGATTGGCAATCCATTCGCCGGGCAAGCCGGAACTACGATCGTCTCAAGAACCGTTTCGATCCAGAAAACCGCCTTCATCTTGAAGGCGTGAGCGTTCGGATTCTGGGGGGGCGTGTGATTGTCCCCCGTCAAAAACGCGATCTCCGCAGGACCTCCCGCAAAGCCGGGTGCTGTCGGCACGGGGGCGGCGGGCGGATTTGTCGGATTGGGAGGCGGCGTTGGCAATGTACCGGCAGAGTCCGTTGTCACGATCAGCGTCACGAAACTATGCATGTTTTGCGACGCGATCTCGTTCTGCAGAACTACATTTGGATTGTCAAGCATCGCCTGTGTAATGGTTCCTGCGGCGATAAAAGACGTAAGATCCTGCGGAATCCTGGCAGTGTTCGGTGTCGTCACGGTCTGGCTGGGAAAAAAGCGGGTGCCGGGTGCCGAAGGTTGCTGGGCTCCACCGATGGGGAACGGGTTAATGTTGACTTGCAGTGCCGGGTTCGTGAAATCAGGCTTGCCGGCCGTCCTACCCAGAGAGATGCCTTGCGCGTTGATCGTCACGCCATGCGGAATTGACGCCATGCGCGTGTAAATCGTCGCCGCCTCGGCGGGCTGGGTCGTTGGCGGCACGGCGAGCCACATGCCGGGCTCGAAGTGGATGCCCGTCGCCGGCAACGAGGTAACGTCGGTGACTGACTGTACATAAGGGACAGCGTTCAAGAAGATATCTCCCTGGGTCCCGAAGCCGCGGTTGGGCACATTGCCCAGAGGCGCGGCAAAACTGAGTGTCTCGGTGGTCAGGTTTAGTTCCAGAATGTTATCGCTGGTGGGAATCTTGACGGGAAGAGCCGTGGTTGTCTTGGGACTCTGAGGGCGAAAAATCGTGTTGAACCCCCTGCCGGCAAAGACAAGGCCCTGCGTGGGATCCACAGGATTGACAAACCCTAACAGGTCGCCCAGCGGTTCGGACACTACATTCGTTTGATCTTCCAGCGTGGTTTGTGTAGACAGCAGAGCAGCAAGGCCGGGATTAACCGAGAGCAGTCTGCGAGTTTCTAGATCGACGGGTTTGGAAGTGGTTGGATCGACTTCGTCGAAATGAAAACCGGAGTCGAGTGAGATATTGGATCTGCTCATGATGTACCTTTCCCTTCGCTTGGTTAGCAAGAGGCAGTTTGGTTTCACCCTTCTACAAACACCGAGTGGTAGTACTAGATCGCGCGCAACAAATCGGTCTGCACGATGGTTGACTCAGTGACGTGAAGGATATGCGTCTGTCGTTTTAGTTTGCGGATGGCCCTGACAGCGTCTCTTTCCCTACTTGAAATTGTGGGAATTCCATTGATCGCTGTTGTTCCAGAAAAATGGCCGGTACGTAGCTCGAAGTTAGTGAGCTTCGCTATGCGCGTGCTTGAGAGGCCTTTAAGAAAATCGGTTTCCGCGCCTAGTCGATCAGAGGAAACTCGAAGAAAGACTGCGAGCCGTAGCCACAAAACCGGAGGAGGCACTCCTTGCACTCAATCCGAGGCTGAATTACAACAACAAAATCGGCGAATTTTCAGAAATTGGAACTGATCTGATCAGGCCTAAAAGAAAGCAAGGTGATCGTTTGTAAGGTCACTAATACGCGACAAGATTGGGATCGAGAAGCCGGCTTCTGTTTACTAATTGTTCTTTCACTTGGCCATACAACGGGCCTATCCGACATGTGCTTTTTCCGACGCTGGATTCAAACTGACCCTTGTCCGTTTGCCACTCCTCCCTCTGCTCCCATAAACTTCACAGGAGCGTCCTATTCATATCGTGTCTTTTCCCACAAAATCGTTTCATCGGCAACCCCTGCTCCTCTCGCTTTGTCTGGCATCTTCTCTCCTCTTGCCCGCTTCCGGTCTCAACGCGCAGTCGAGCTCATCGAGCAGCAGCACCCCAGACACTGCTCCAGATGCAACCGTCTCGAAAGAAGCGCCAACCAAGGTTGCGCCTCGAATCGCTCAGCCCGAAGCCGGTGGTTCTGCCATCACGCTCGAGACCAGCGAGCCCCTCTTTTATCTCGCCACCGCGTTGAACGTCTGCGGTTACGACGCTGACCTCGCCAACTCCGCCCCCGTCCGCCTCAAAATCCGCGATGAGATCAACGCCGAGGTAGCCGACTCCGCCGAGGCTCGCACCAGTAGGGACGCCCTCTGCGGCTACGTTCGCGAACACACCCTTGGCGACGCGAGCCTGAATCTTGCCCAATACATCTCGTTAGCTCTCTACCTCACGCCACCTCCCGAACTCACCCCCACGGTAGGCGAGACAGAACTGCCCCCCGACTCAACCCAGGTCGTCAACATCCTTCCTCTACTCAGAACCTTCGCTGAGGACGTGCACCTCCACGCCATCTGGATCGGGCATCGCCCCGAGTACGAAGATCTCCTCAAGCGCGTTCACGATCCCCTTACGAAAACAATCCTCGCCACCAATATTTATCTGCATCTCCCCGTCAGCAGCTACGACGGCCGCCGCTTCCTCGTCCTCCTCGAGCCGATGCTCGCACCCTCCACCACCAACGCCCGCATCTATTCGAATGACTACATCGTAGTCACCTCGCCCGCGGGCCAACCCCTCGGCGCCGTCCACATGGACGACATCCGCCACATCTACCTCCACTACGAAGTTGAGCCTCTGGTCTACTCTCGCGCCACCGCGATGGAACGCCTCCAGCCCCTGCTCAAAGCCGTACAGGACGCTCCGCTCGACTACACCTACAAAACCGAAATCGTCCCTCTCATCACCGAGTGCCTCATCAAGGCAGTCGAAGACCGCACGATGGATGTCGGCCTCGTCAAACCAGCCAAGCCCACCGCCGTCAAACAGCGCGCCGAAATCGAACAGTACAACGCCGACCTAAGCACCTACGAGCACGACGCCGAAGCCGTTCGTCGAAAAGCCGTTGACCTCGCCATGCGCCAGGGCTGGGTTCTCACCGAGTACTTCTACAACCAGATCGGCCAGATGGAGAAGGATTCGGTCAGCCTCAAGGAGTACATGGGTGAGATGGTCTACGGCATGGATGTAGAACGCGAGAGCCATCACGCCAGGCAGATTGCTTTCCTGCCCTCCGGCAGCCGCGACGTCTTGCGCCGCGCCCCACAACAACTCACCGGTCTCCAGCTGGCCGAAGAGAAGATCTACAAGGGCGACCTCACCGGCGCTTCCGAGATCGCCACCAAAGTCCTCGCCGACCCCAACGGCGACCACGCCCAGGCCCACTACGTTCTCGCTCGCGTCAATCTCATGCAGCGCCAGCCCGGAGCCGCCTTCGCCGACTTCCAGGAAGTTCTCGACTCCTCCAAGGACCCCCGCACCCTGGCCTGGTCGCATATTTATTTAGGCCGCCTCTACGACGTCAAAGACGATCGCAAGAAAGCGGTAGCCGAGTATCAGGCAGCACTCACCGTCCGCGACGCCCAACCCGACACCAAAGCAGCCGCGGAGAAGGGGATCAAAGAGCCTTTCGTCGCGCCGAAAGTCGCCCAACAAGCCAAAGACGAAGATGACGACGACGCGCCCCTCGACCCCAGCGGCAAGGCCGAAAAGGACGCCTACCGCCCTCCACCCCCCCACTAACTCGATTCATCACGCGCAAACCAGTCGCGAACCACCGGTGCACAACCGCCTCCGTCCGGTAAAGTAAAAGCAGGGGAGTTCCATGACGACGCGCCATAAAAAGCCCGGACGATCCCAATCGAACGATGCCCCCCCGGCTCTATTCGACCACATCTTCCAGCGTCCCGATCTCCTCACCTGGGCCCTCACCCACCGTTCGCTCGCCTACGAGACCAACCCCGACACCCTTCCCGACCCGGCCGCCGACAACGAGCAGCTCGAGTTCGTTGGCGATGCTGTCCTCGGCCTCGCCGTTGCCGAATCTCTCTTCCGCCGCTTTCCATCTTCCCGCGAGGGCGAACTCACTCGTCTCCGCGCCTCACTCGTCAGCCGCCGTCATCTCGGCGAAGTAGCCGCCCGCATCGACCTAGGCTCTCTCCTCCGCCTCGGCCGTGGCGAAGAGCAATCCGGCGGCCGCAAAAAGCCAGCCCTCCTCGCCAACGCTATCGAAGCCGTCATCGCCGCCCTCTATCTCGACGGAGGCCTCGACGCCGCCCGCGCCTTCATCGAAAAGCACATCATCGAGCCCGCCCTCCCCGACCTTCACCTCGCCCTCGACGGGAGCAAAACCTTCAGCGGAGCCATTGGCGACCACAAATCCGCCCTCCAGGAGCATCTCCAGGCCACCGGCGCCGGCCAGCCTCACTACGTCCTCACCGACCAGAGCGGTCCCGACCATCAAAAGCGCTTCCGCGTCGAAGTCCGCGTCGACGACAAATCCGGTGGCTCCCGCGCCCTCGCCGAATCCGAGGGCACCACCAAAAAACAAGCCCAGCAGGCCGCAGCCCGCCTCGCCTTCGAACGCCTCATCGCCGAAGCCCGCCTCGTCGCCGAATCCGCCTCCCTCGACATCACCGCGGAGGTGATCGAATGACCCACCCCGCCGCCGTCTCGAGCAACCCCGCAATCCCAACCACCTCCGTCACACAAGAGGCCCCGCAGACCCGTCTGCCAATCCCGCCCCCCGCTTCAAATCACCCCCGCCGTCACCCGCACCACGACCGCCCCAGCGTTGCCACTGCGATCCAATCTCTTCTGCACCTCATCGTCATCGCCATCTTCATCATCACCTTCTGTGTGCAACCCTTCCGCATCCCCTCCGAATCCATGGAGTCCACCCTCCTCGTCGGCGACTTCCTCCTCGTCGACAAGCAGGCCGCCGCCCCCGACGGCGCAGGCACTCTCCTTCCCGCAGCAACCGTCCACCGCGGCGACATCATCGTCTTCCACGACCCCGTCGACTCCACTCTCCATCTCGTCAAACGCGTCATCGGCCTCCCCGGCGACCACCTCCGCCTCCACAACGGCCTCGTCTACATCAACGGCCACGCCCTCACCGAGCCCTACGCCGTCTACCGCCCCAGCCCGCCCGACAACTTCCGCGACAACTTCCCCCGCCTCCAGAGCCCCGACCCCGAGATCGACTCCCGCTGGTGGATTCGCATGCGCTCGCTCATCGAAAACAACGAGCTCATCATTCCCACCGGCAACTACTTCGTCCTCGGCGACAACCGCAACGACAGCGAAGACAGCCGCTACTGGGGCTTCGTCCCCCACGAAGCCATCGTCGGCAAGCCTCTCGTTATCTACTTCTCCCTCCAGCCGCAAGAGCCCGACGAAGCACCCACCACCCTCACCCAACCCGACGCCGCCGCCAAACCCAGCCACCCCCGCCCAAGCAAACTCGAATCCGTAGTCGACTTCGCCCGCTGGGGCCGCACCTTCCAGGTTGTCCGCTAGCCTATCGAACCTTATTCTCTTACTGAATGAAATGGAGTCGGAGCAAGAGCCTCTCCGTCGGGCGAAAACGTCCACATCCTTCGTTCGACACGAGTAGGTCTTTCCTTCACCGACGTCACACGAGTCTCCTCCAGTCGCCCTCCCGGAAACACGACAAAAGAGCTGCTACGTTCAATGAAGATGTCAGTCCAGTCCTTGACGTAGTCCGGACTGGACATCAGCCTGTGCAGCTTTCCCGCGCGCACCTTGAATATCTGAGTACTCTCCTCCAAAAGACCGCTCCCATGTCCAGTCGTTGCATGTTCCACCATGATCATGTCGGTCCCCGGCATCAGGTTGATCATCTTGTGGGTGGCCTGATCGCCACGGCACTCCAGCGTCGTGCGGTCCACGGCGCGCCAGTTATTCTGCCCCATATCTTCCAGTAGATACAAAAAGGCGTCGTATTGTGCGGTCTCGCACGGCAGTGCAAGCAGACCATATTTTTTGTTCGCATTGCCCCGTAACGGCTCTAACGTAATGCCACGAGTGACGGGCGCAGTCATCGTGCCCAGCGCTATTTCGTCCTCGACGCCGAAGCGCTTCAGCAGATCCGCCCTCTGTTTCGGGGTGGCCACGATGAGCGAATTGTCCATCTCCGCTATCGTTCCCACCGGGACGCTACCCGCGATCCCGACTGTTGGATATTGACCTTCCCCGATCGACGAAGCCATCCCAAGACAGAAAAAAGTAACCAGCACAGCAAAAGCTCTTCTCATGCGCCAACTCTCTCATCCCTCATGAGCCCTGACAAGCGGCGGCATGTTGTATCTCAGGATGCTCGCATTCGCGCCCACCATCATCGACTCCGCACCTTCCAAATCGTCCGCGAAACGAACCCGCATTTTCAAACCAATCACGATCCGTTATATTGAAACGCTATCGCCGCGAAGTTCACCTTATCGAATGCGGAATGGCCCAACGGCAAAACGCGTCGGTAAGTGATCCACCGATCAACACAGACAAAGCAATCACGGGTCAGAATCAGAAAAATTCCAAGCGACAGAAGTGAGTGGCGACTAAAAATTGCCACCCGGGCCACTCCCCATTCTTTCGAGAGGAGATTCAATGACCATGGTCCCCACCTCATTGCTCCGATTCACTGTGACCGCAACCTTCCTGCTTCTCACCCCCGCCGCGCAAACCCAAACCAACAACAAAGCGGAGACACCGACTCAAAAAGGAGTTCAGTTCCAGCTCTCCCCCGCGAAGACCCCTCTCGTCTTCGAACCTAACCGCGGACAAGCCGCTTCGAACTTCCAATGGATAGGCCACGGCGCAGGGTTCCGTCTTGGAATAAGCAACGACGGTGCCACAATCGAGTTCGCCGACCGCAAAGCCACCCCACCCGCGAAGCCAAAGTTCCTCAATCCATCTGATCTACTCAAGCCGCAGACAAAGCCAAAGAGCGCGCCAGACACCCTCGTGCAACTACATCTCGCCGGCAGCAACGGTTGGAAGCCGGAGGGAGCGCAGCCATCGGGAGGCATCAGCAACTACTTCATCGGCAAAACTTCAGCCGCCTGGCAAACCGACATCCCGCAATACGCGCAGGTCAAAGTGGCAAGCGTCTATCAAGGCATCGATCTCATCTTTCACGGAGACGAGAGCGCCCTCGAGTACGACTTCATGCTCTCTCCAGGAGCCGACCCCCGGCAGATTCAACTCCAGTTCGAAGGAGCCGCTAATCTCTCCGTAGACAAATCCACTGGCGACCTCGTGCTGGCGACTACCGACAAAACCGAGCTCCTTCGTCACGCGCAGCCCAAAATCTACCAGGTGGTCGATGGCAAGCAGGTACCTATCAAAGGCGGATTTCAAGTTCTCAAAGGAAACACCGCAAGCTTCACCATCGAAAAATATGATCGAGCCAAACCCCTCGTCATCGATCCCACCATTCGCTTCGTCACCTTCCTCGGTGGGTCCGACACAGACACCGCAAACGCCGTAGCCGTCGACGCTCGCGGATTCACCTACGTCACCGGCCAAACTTACTCCGGCAACTTCAACACCGTCGGAGGCATCATCCAGAGCGGCAAATCCGGCGACTCCGACGCATTTGTAACCAAACTAGGCACAGGTGGAAACATCGTCTTCTCCACCTATCTCGGCGGAGGCGACAACGAAGCAGGCAACGGCATCGCAGTCGACGCCACCGGCGTCTACGTCTCCGGCCAAACCTACTCCGACGACTTTCCGACAGCCCAGCCCATGCAACCCGACAAAAGAGGCGACAACGCAATCTTCGTCACCAAGCTCTCCCCCTCCGGCAATCGCCTCGTCTACTCCACCTATCTCGGCGGCACCAGCGGCCAGAACGGCGGAGCCATCGCCATCGACGCCTCTCAATCCGCCTACGTCGCCGGCTTCACCACCTCCAAAGACTTCCCCGTAGTAAAAGCGTACGAATACTATCGAGGCGCTACTGTCAGCGGTTTCGTTTCGAAGTTCTCCCCCAACGGCGTCTCGCTCGTCTACTCCACTTATCTCGGCGGGTCAGTCGTTGACTCCATCACTGCCATTGCAGTCGACAGCTCGCTCTCCGCCTATGTCACCGGCGAAGCCGTATCCGGCGACTTCCCCTACGCTGGCTACCAGTCCACCATGTTCGGCGGATCGCCCTCAGCATTCCTCACCAAACTAAGCCCAACAGGAGACTCGCTCATCTACTCCACCTCTCTGGACCTCGAAACCACCATCGGCAACGGTGTATCTCTCGACTCCGCCGGCAACGCGTACGTCGCGGGAACCTTCTGCTCCCCGTGCGAATCGCCACATCCGGACTTTGTCTTTGCGGCAAAGGTCTCGCCCGCAGGAAAACTCACCTACTCTAGACTCTTCCCAACAACCAACGGCAACTCCGACGCCCTCGCAATCGCCACAGACGCCTCCGGAGAGACATGGGTCGCTGGCAACACCTCCTCCACAACCTTCCCCGGCGCTCCACCCCTCACACCGAACCCGACCGCCGGTTTTCTCATGAAGCTGGACGCAAACGGAAACGGCCCACTCTACACCGTCTTCCTCGGCGCCTCCATCAACGGAGTGGCAGTTACAAAGCCCACCTCAATTCTGGGTCAAATCGTTTACCCAAGCATCTACACCGCAGGCATGCGTTACACCGGAGGCAAATCCGCCGCCAACCAGGACGCCTTCGTAGTCAAGCTTGATGAAGAACCCGTAATCGAGAACCAGCCTTAAAAGCCTAAGACCGTGATCCCACGAATATCTCCATCCTGAGATCGTAAGCGCCACGAGAAGATTGTTCCCTCCATTCGGACATTTCGACGCTGGACCTCCTAAATAAATTCCCTGCAAATCCGTGGGCCTTCAGACACAAAATTTGCATAGTGTCTCGTTCACTCGATTTAGATCACGCCACATATCTGGATGTGAAATTGCTTGCACATAACATCTGTATCCAGCAATCGGCGTAGTACTGATACGAATCGAGTCTGAGGCGTGGCCATACCTCTGGCGAACGCAGAACTATCGCTGTCTGTCAGTTCGATTCGCTAGTGGCAGGCTGTTACGCTGCTCATTGGCTCAACGACGATGTATTGCTGCCCCACCTGGACGCTCGTTCTTTCTGAAGCTTCGCACGAGGAACAAAGAACGGCCTCGTTCCCGCACCCAATCCCCGCACCATCTGAAACGTTGCGCGGCGCTCGCCCATCGCTGACGATTGAGGCCGCAGTGCACTCAGAGCGTGCAGGCGAAGGAACGCCAGACGCTCGGAGGTGTGAATGACTCCGGCGATCAGGAGACTTAAAAGAGCGTGCAGGGCCCGAAGG
>CAZZZG010000001.1:0-79411 GCA_964658525.1 uncultured Edaphobacter sp. | reverse complement strand
CGTCATTCCCCCCGGCGACCCCGTCTTCGCAGCAGGAACAACCATCCCCATGACAAGAGACACGCGCAGCCCATCCACCAACACCATCATCAACACCGTCGCAGGCTATCTCGACCCCTTCCGTCCGATGACGACAACTCCCACTCGTTCGCCCTTCTGTGCTAAGGTTTCCTCCAGTCCCACAATCATCCAGGCTCCCGAAAGATTGACCACCCGTATGAAGCGGATTTGCCGAGTTGCTCCGCCGTTATTTTTGACGGTCCTGCTGTTTTGTTCTTTATCTGCCTTTGCCCAACGACCCACCCCGCGACTCACACAAGCCATCGGGGGATCTGCACGAACCACGCTCACGGGGTCGCGCACTCCGCAAGCCAGCCGCGGGCAGGATCTCGGCCCCGTCTCCTCGCAGATGTCCATACCCGGCATTACGCTCGTCTTCAAGCGGTCGCCCGCGCAGGAAGCTGACCTGCAGCAACTGCTAGCTTCCCAGCAGAATCCGTCCTCACCCCTCTATCACCAGTGGCTCACGCCAGACACCTTCGCCACCCGCTTCGGCATGGCCGACGAGGATATCGCCGCCGCAGAAACCTGGCTGCAGTCCCAAGGCTTCCACATAGAATCCACCGCCCGCAGCCGCGATCGCATCACCTTCTCCGGCACCGCCGCACAAGTGCAATCCGCCTTCGGCACAGATCTCCACTACTACCAGGTAGACGGCGAGCAGCACTTCGCCCCCGCCGCCGACCTCACCCTTCCGAACGAACTAGCCTCCGTCACCGCAGCCATCCTCCACCTCTCAAACTTCCGGCCAAAACCAAACATCAAAGTACAAACCCGCCCAAAGCCCAACTACACCGACCCCACAACGGGCGACCACTACCTTACCCCGTACGATCTCGCAGCGATGTATGACCTCGCTCCGCTCTATCAGACCTCGAATGGCGTGGGTCAGGGGCTAGCCGTCGTAGGCCAGTCCTATGTCGCAACTTCAGGGATCTCAGAGATAACCTCGTTTCAGTACGCCACCAGTGGCCTCAATACCGTGACTCCGGTGCTCGTTCCTGGCTCTGGGGTTCAGGCCATCTCACCGGGGGACGAGGGAGAGTCGGAGATAGACCTCGAGTACTCCTCCGGTATCGCCTACAAATCCAATATCTTTCTTGTCTACGTCGGTGCTAACCAAAACTACGATGTCTTCGACTCCCTGGCATACGCCATCGACCAGAAAATCGCTCCCGTCATCAGCATTAGCTACGGCGTCTGCGAATCGCTGATGAGCACAACGGAGCTCGATCAGGGCAACGCCCTCTTCGAGCAGGCATCGGCTCAGGGACAAACTCTCGTTGCAGCTTCGGGCGACAGCGGCTCTACCGCATGCGCTCAATACACCTCCGCAGGACTTTCGCCTACCCAGGAACAAGCCCTCTCGATCTCCTACCCCGCCGACAGCCCCTACGTCACAGCGGTCGGCGGAACTCAGATGGCACCGGGAACCTTCGCTCCGGGAACCAGTCAGTACTGGGCCCCTACATCCTCAGACACTCCCGGACTGCTCGTCTCCTACGTCCCGGAGGTCGTCTGGAACGAAGGTTCAGTTTCATTTGGTATTGCGGCCAGCGGCGGCGGCACCAGCACCTACTTCACTCGTCCCTCATGGCAAACCGGAGTACCTGGAATAACCTCTGGAGGATTTCGGCTTATTCCCGACGTCGCGCTCCAGGCTTCCATCGAAAATCCCGGCTTTCTCATCTGCTCCGACGATCCCACTATCGCCAGCGCTAACAGCTGTACCAATGGTCTTCAGACCGCCGGTGGCCTGTCTTCTCCCCAAGGCGTGTACACCACGGCTGGCGGTACCAGCTTTGCAGCTCCTGTCTTTGCGGGATTCATTGCAATCCTGAACGAGATCGAACACGCAGAAGGACAAGGAAACATCAACCCGCAGCTCTATACACTGGCTTCGAACTCAGCGCAGTATGCCTCCGTCTTTCACGACATTACCTCTGGCTCCATTGCCTGCATATCGGGCACCGGGAACTGTGCTGCCGCAGGCCAGGCAGGTTACGCCGCAACAACCGGTTACGACGAAGCGACCGGTCTGGGCAGTATCGACTTCGCACACCTGGCAAAGGCATGGCCTACAACCAGCAATACAAACCTCGCAGGCACGGGGATCTTATTTCAGGAAAATCTGCCAGCGGATGTGAGCGGAGCCAACGCCCAGGTTCAGATATTTGTAAACCCCGTCGACTTTGTCATCGGCTCTCCTGTCCCAACCGGTACCGTCACGATTGCAATGGACGGTACTGCTGTGGGGTCGCCCTTGCCCCTTCTGCTAACATTCGGATCAACGCCACAGACGAATGTAATTTATAACTTCGTCACACCCTCAACCTCTGGTTCTCACAACCTCACCGTCTCCTACTCTGGCGATGCAAAGTACGCGCCTTCGGTAGCGACATACTCTTTCCTCGTAGGAACCGTAACAGCCACCGGCAGCTTCACTGTCAACGCCAGCAATCTCACAGTAGCAAATGGCAGCCAGGGAAGCGTCCCAATCAGTGCGACGCCTGCTGCGGGCTACACCGGCAGAGTCGCCTGGTCACTCGCCGCCACAACCACGAACGGCACCGCCGAATTGTGTTATTCCATCAGCCCATCATCCAGCAACCCGAATGCGGCCACACTCAACATCGGCGTCGGCTCGATATGTAGCTCCCCAGCCTCAGCCGAGCGCTCAAACTTCCGCACCCTCACCTCACATATCTCCTCGAGAAAAGAAAAATCGTCACCGTGGCGCAACGCACCCGCCCTTGTCGTCTACGCGAGTCTGATAGCCTGCGGATCTCTTTTCACAAGACGACGAAGACTCAGCCCGTCACTATGGCTCAGTATTGCGCTCATGACAGTACTCGGTCTCTCCGGATGCGGCGGAAGTGGTGGCGGAAGTTCCAGCGGGCCCACCAATGCAACACCACCCCCCCCGACCAGCGCGACGACCTACACCCTCACACTCACCGGAACCGATTCCGTAAACACCGCAATCACAGCCTCGACCAACTTCACGCTCACGGTGAAATGACAAGACCGGGTGCCCTACATCTCGATTCTGAGATGTGGGCATTCGCACCCCGGCGCGAACCCCTTTATCGCCTTCGCAGGACTCCGCAACGCAAGCCTACTTCGCCTGAGCCCCAGCCTTCTCAAGAGCAGCGATATCGAGCTTCTTCATCGTCATCATCGCCTTCATCCCACCCGGATTACTGACCAGTCTGGTCATGTCATTCGGCACGATCTGCCAGCTGACCCCAAACTTATCCTTAAGCCAGCCACACGCCGTCTCTGAACCACCCTCAGTCAACTTCGCCCAGTATTTATCGATCTCCTCCTGGTTCTCACACCGAACCGAGAAAGAGAAAGCGTCGCTGAGTTTATTGCTCGGCCCACCGTTGAGAAAAGTGACCTGCTGTCCCTCCAACTCAATGGTGATCACCAGCAGCGATCCCTTCGGTCCCGGCCCAGCCTCGGTCGCGCGCAGCTCATCCAGCTTGCGCCCACCCGGAAAAACCGAAAGATAAAAATCCGCCGCTGCTTCCGCGTTGTTGTCGAACCATAGAAACGGAGTGATCTTGTTCAAAGATGAACTCATCGAATGACTAGCCTCCTCGCAAATCTGTCTTTCGCCGTCGCCCTCCCAAGGGTCGTCCGGCCCAATGAAAGTTTGAGATGCCCAACCCCAAGTCTAAAGACGCCCAAAACGAGCAGCCAACAAAATAAATCCCAAAACAGTGGCGTATTTTTTCAGACCCAAAAACACCACTGCCAAAACACCACATCCACCACACATTCCACCACAATTACACCATCAAAAAACCACGCCCAATCACCACGCTACCCCCAAAACCCCCTGCAAAAACACTAAAATCCCACATCCTGCCACGCGCAAAAAAAATCTCCCCAATCCCCACCGCCAAAACCTCCCGCCACCCTGCCCCCATCAGCGATACACTGATAGATGTATCTGTGGAGAAGAGTCTTGCCCGAAACCATCACAACCGAAGCCGCCACCCCCGACGTCGCCCAGCAGGAGCAGGCCGAAACTCCGCTTGAGTCCCTCGCCTCCATCTGCACCGTCCTCGCCATCGGTCTCTTCGTCATGACCTTCATCTTCCAGAACTTCGAGATCCCCTCTGCCTCGATGGTGAAGACTCTCCTCATCGGTGACCACGTCCTGGTCGACCGCATCTCCCTCGCCCCACCCGCCAAATGGGCGCCTTTCACCTTCTATCGCGACGTCCAACGCGGCGACATCATCGTCTTCTTCAAGCCCGGCGAGCCTGATCTCTTCCTCGTCAAGCGCACCATCGGCATTCCCGGCGACCGCATCCACCTCCGCAACGGCATCGTCTATCTCAACGGCGTCGCACAAAACGAGCCCTACGCCGGCATGCCCGCCAACGACGACAACCCGCAGCACGCCTTCGATCCCTACCGCGACGACTTTCCCGCCGTCCCCCCCGACAACTACGGCAACGTCACCGCCAGCTGGGGCTATGAGCTTCCCAGCCACATTCAGGACGGCGACCTCGTCGTCCCCCCCGGCAAAGTCTTCGCCATGGGCGACAACCGTACCGAAAGCCTCGACGGCCGCTACTGGGGCTTCGTCCCGCGCGAGAACATCGTAGGCCGCCCCCTCTTCGTCTACTGGTCTTTCCAAACTCCCGCCGACCAGATCAACAAGCAGAGCATCGGCGAGCGCCTCAGCTTCATGGGCCACATCCTCATCCACATCTTCGATCAGACACGCTGGAAGCGCACCTTCCATCTCATTAAGTAAAAGGTTCCGTCCGTGCGGCCCCACCCACCGCGCGGACCAACATTCATGCAGGAAACCAAACCCACCTACGAGCGTCCCATCGACCTCGGCGATGCCGTTGAACATGACACCGCTCCGTCCCTCAGCACGCACACGTTGCGTCGCCTCCTCTACCTGGCGTTCGCGGTTCTCGCAATCATGCTCCTCATCCTGCTGCCGCCTTACATCAGCGTCAACCGCTATCAACACCGCATTGCCACCAGCATCGGCAACAGCCTCGGCCGCCCCGTCCACCTCGACAAAGTCTCCCTCAACCTTCTCCCTCTACCGGGCTTCACGCTTGAAAACTTTGTTGTAGACGAAGACCCCGCCTTCGGCTACGAGCCCGTCATCCGCGCCAACTCCGTCCGCGCCACCCTCCGCCTCAGCTCCCTTTGGAGCCGCCGCGTCGAGTTCTCCACCATCAGCTTCACCGAACCCAGCGTCAACCTCGTCCACCTCTCCAACGGCAAGTGGAATCTCGAAAGTATCCTCCTCCACGCCGCCCACATCGACGCCGCTCCCACTGCCCAGAGAAACTCCGGCCCCGCCCCCCGCTTCCCCTACATTGAAGCCACCGGAGCCCGCCTCAACCTCAAGCTCGACCGCGAAAAGTCCCCCATCTCGCTCACCGACGCCGACTTCGCTCTCTGGCTCCCCGACCCCCAGCAGTGGCATCTCCGCCTCTCCGCCCATCCCGCTCGCACCGACACCAACGTCTCCGACCCCGGCCTCTTCGAACTCGAAGGAACCCTCGGTCGCGCCGCCTCTCTCGAACAGGTCCCTATCAGTCTTCGCGGCACATGGCGTAACGCCCCACTGGGCGAAGTCAGCCGCTTCCTCCTCGGCCGCGACGCCGGCCTCCGTGGCGAGATGGACCTCACCGCCAACGCGCAGGGAACCGTCAGCAACAGCCTGGTTCAGGGCCACCTTCGCCTCATCGGCGCCCGTCGCGCCGACTTCGTACCCGCGCAACCCATGGACATCGACCTCCAGTGCCTTGGCACCGCCACCGGCGACTTCCACAGCTTCGAGGGCCTCCGCTGCAGCTGGCCACCCGCCGGCTCCTCTGACTCTCCCATTCTCGCCCTCACTGGCACTCTTCCCGATCTTCGCAACCTCAAATCGTCCTCTGTCCAAATCGGAACTCCCGGCCTGCCCGCCGCTACCCTCATCGACTGGCTCCGCGTTGCCAGCTCCCGCGTCCCCGCCGACATCACCGCCACCGGCGCACTGACTGGCAACATCGACTACGCTCCCGGCCCATCCGGCACGCTCCCCTGGCACGGCGACCTTCTCCTCACCAATGCCAGCCTCATCAATCCCCACGCCGGCCCAGTATCTCTCGTCACCGGCGACGTAGTTCTGCGTTCTACGACGTCAACCCCTCCCAGCCCCCAACAGGCAAGACACCATAAACCAGTTCCTCCCACAGTCGACGGTTTCCAACTGTCCCCTGTATCTCTCGCCTTAGGCGGTAAAGATCCCGCAACCCTCGAAGGCCGCCTCGACGCCAAGGGCTGCGTCTTCCACCTTACCGGAATGGCCTCCACCGCCCGCCTCATGGCTCTCGCCACAGCACTCCCCCAGTTAGGCGACGGCCTCACCGAAGTCCTGCCCGCCAACCGCGCCACTGGCCCCTATCGCATCGACCTCACTTCCACCCGCCCTTGGGGCCAACCCCAAACCTGGACCGACACCTCACCCCGGCCCCAAGCCCCCCACTCCCGCCACTAAACGCTTTCGAAAACAGAAAAACACAGCCAGGAGCCGCCGTAGTCTTTGCCTTTGTTCTGTAGTTGCAGTTTGGTTGTTGTTGCCTTTCTGGTTGTCATCCCCGAAGGGGATCTGCTGTTGCCTTACATGTTCTGCTACCACCCGCAACGCACTCGTCGTCATTCTGAGCGCAGCGAAGAATCCCTATATTTGCCTTTGCACTTCATCGATAGCACAAACAGCCCCTGCTACTGCCTGGTGTTACCCCAGGAAAACCTGTCAAGCCCCTAAACCACCTAACCCTAACCCACACAACAAGATAAACGTGGCGTATCAGTTACACTCCAAACGCTATACTGGATAAAGCACAACATAAGCCCCGGTAAAAACCGGGGCTTTCGCATTTAAACTCATAAACCCTTTGACTGGACGAATTTAGCCGCAACCCTTTACGGATGACGAATTTGCGAGGAGTGACCTCTATCAAGTAGTTATAAATAAACGACTTACACGAAGGCTACCAGGGGGGGGGGTACCCCCAGAAAGGAGACTCTAATGCGCCTCGATCTGCTTGGTATGGATCGAAGCCGTCACCTCAGGCACGCTGCCGTCGTTGACGATCACCTCAACCGGAGTCCCTTCGAACACGACTCGCGTAGAAGCGCTCGAGCGCCCCGCGATCCGAAGCTTTTGCGTGGAAGTCAGCGTCCCCGATCGCACCGTCACCGGCACCTCAGCCGCCGCATCCCCGTCGTTCTTTACCTCCACCGACACCAGATACCCTTTACCCTTGTCCCCGATCTTATCGAGAGCCCGAGGCGTTACATTGGCAATGCTCAGGTCCGGCAGACCGCGATCCCGATACACCCAGTCGTCAAAAAACCAGGCCAGATCCCGTTTCGCCGTTCTTTCCAGCACTCGTTGAAACTCCTTCGGATCGCTGTCCAGCTTATCGGTCCGGTAAGCCTGCAGTGTCTTCTTCAAAGCGTCATCGCCCACCAGCGACCGCAACATCCAAAGCACTGCCGCAGCCTTCGTTCGGTAGTACACATCGTCGCTCGCCTGAATCAGGTTCTGTCTAGGCTCGACGGGCTGATCGTTAGCTCCTCCGACGATAGAGGTTGCCGCAGTGGTGGCCACCGGAGCAGGCTCTACCAATGCCAGCGCATTCGTCCCATCCTGAAGATGCTTGATGGCAATTTCACGCCCCTGGCTTTGCTCGATCCACAGCAGCGACAGGAACTGTGCCACACCCTCGTCCAGCCACACATGCGACGAGCCAAACCAGGCATGGCTCAACGAATGCACCAGAGAAGGAGCCAGTTCATCCGGCGCGGCTGCGCGCATCGGCACCACCAGCAGAGCATCGTCCTCAAACGGCTGCCCCTCGTGATCCAGCACGTTAAGCATCTTCAACGGCCCAGTCCCCAGCCACTCAGTCAGCAGCGGCTGCACCTTCGTCGACGCTGCGCCATAGCTCGGCAGCGCATCGGAGTGCTCGGTCACCGCCGAGATCAGACTGTTGTCGGTCACTGTCCCCGCCCGGTCGGTAAGAAAGAGACTAGGGGTACGAAATCCCAACGGCTGCTCGGCGAAATCAGCCGTCGCAACTCCGGGAGACTCAGCCACCGGCAGGTTCTGATTCTCGTTCACCTTCGTCAACTGCTCGCGTCGCCCACAGAAGAACGCAGCATCCGGCGCGTCGCCGACATACTCCACCGTCAGGTGCATCCGAATGGTCGCATCAGCCTGTCGCAGCTTGTTCAGCCCCACACTCTGGAACAGCTTCGCTCCATCGCCCAGAAACACCGGTGCCGCCGCCGTCGGATACCACAGCACGTTGCCGAACCCCCGCAACGCGGTGTGCTCCGAGGTGACTACATCCCAGTCCGCATGAGACGCCTGGTCGAGTGGCGCGCCGATCCGCTCCAGCCGCTCCGCCGACTGCACCACCTCGCCCGAGTAGAAGCCCGTAAGCGCAAGACTCGCACCTGGTTCAAGCGGCTTAGGCAGAGAAACCACCGCCTCGGTCGCCTTGCCCGTGTGATCGGTGTCTGTATCGATCGCATGCTGCGTGAAAGTGAGAGGTACCACGCGCCCCTCACTCTGCATCGCAAAACTCTCCCAGCTCAGAGCCGAAGAGATCTGAAATACAAGCCTCGTCAGCGGGGCCTTCCCCGAGTTCTTCACGGTGAATCTCGAATGTACCGCCAGCAGCGACTGCGCCGGGGTCACATGAACATCCAGATCGTACGCAGTAAACGTGAGCGACGTGCGCTCCGCATCGCTGACGTCGACCGCCACCTGGTTTACCGGAGGCTTCTCCTTCTTCTCGACCTCTGGCGAATCCAGATTTCGATCGAACAGCACCTTACCCTGAGGCGGAGGAGGCGAATCAGCAGGAGGAGTCTCCTGTGCCCGCGCCAAACTCACTCCGAAGACAGCCGCCAGAACCAGCCAGCGGCCCATAAACGAAACAACATCAAAACTCTTCAAGATCCCAATCCCTTACGTTCCTTCAAAGGCTTTCGTGCAGCTGGCGGAGCTGCAGGTTGACGGCGTTGTCGCATCGCCTCATACATCACGACCGCGCCCGCAACCGACACGTTCAGCGAAGACACTTGTCCTGCCATCGGAATACGCAGCAGATGATCGCAGGTTTTCTTCACCAGATCATGCAATCCAGCGCCTTCGCGCCCCAGCACCAGAACGCAATCACTCTTGAAGTCATACTCGGTGTAATCCGGTGTTCCGCGTTCATCCAGCCCAAGCACCCAGACATGCTTCTGCTTCATCTGCTCCAGCGCACGAACCAGGTTCGTCACCCGAGCAATCCTCACATGCTCCGATGCTCCCGCCGAGGTCTTAGCCACCGTAGCAGTCACCGGAGCCGAACGTCGCTCCGGCAGAATCACTCCATCGACGCCCGCTCCATCCGCAGTCCGCAACAGCGCCCCGAGGTTATGCGGATCCTCAACTCCATCGAGCGCCAGGAAGAACCTGTGTTGTCCCTCCGCCTTAGGAGCCAGCAGGTCCTCGATCCCCAGGAACTTGCGCTCCCGAACCACAGCGAGCACGCCCTGATGAGCATCCGTCCTTGCCAAGCGAGTCAGCTGCTCCCGAGACTCCAGAGACACCCGAACGCCAGCCGACCGGCACAGTTCGATCAGCCTCTCCAATCGCTCATCCCGCCGCTCCCGGGCCACACTAACATGGTCAAGCTGCCGCCCCCCCGCCCTAATAGCCTCTTCGACGGGGTGCAGCCCATAAAGAACTTCCATCCCTCAAGTCTACCGCCCAGCCACGTGAAACGAGGCAAGGCCTTAGAATGATCCAAGGGGCACGTCGGTCGGGCGACTAGAATTAACTCGACTGCTTGGAGATCTTTTTTGGACCGAGTCGACAAATACAGAGTCTTGTCAGGCCGAAAGAACGTCTCTAGCAGTGTGCAGAATGGTTCCATCTCGCTGGCCCCAGTGCTCGGGGCCCAAGTCTCGAGCGAAAACGCAGCGATTGCCCAAGGGCTCAAGAAACAAAACCCGGAACTTCTGGACGCCCTCATCGAGCTTTATCAGCACCGTCTCCTACGATATCTACTCTTCCTCACAGGCAAGCGTGAGGTTGCCGAGGATCTCTTTCAGGAGACGTGGATGCGGGTTCTCCTGCGGGGTGCACAGTACAACGGAAAAGCGCGATTCGACACATGGCTTTTTACCATCGCTCGAAATCTGGTGATCGATCTCTCGCGAAAGCGCGTGATGTCCAGCCTAGACGAGATGCGTGAGGGTAAGGAGGACGATCGCCCCTTTGAGGTCGCAATATCCGAACCTTCTCCGCTGGAGCAGTTTCAATCCCGGGAAAACTCTGCTGAAGTTAGTCAGGCGATGCTGAAGCTGGAGGCCAGCTACAGAGAGGTTCTGGTCCTTCGGTTTTATGAAGAGCTCTCTTTGGAAGAAATTGCAAACGTAACACGTGCGCCTCTATCGACTGTGAAGTCGAGGTTATATCGCGGGCTGGTCGCCCTGAAGCCGGAGATGGAGCGAATTCGATCTTTATCCCGCTCGGCGGAGGTCGAAGTATGAATGAGGCTCGCGACAGCTCCTTTTCGCAGGACCATTCCGGGACGTCTCATCAAGCGAGCTTCGGAACTCCTAGTGATGGGGTTCGTGCGTCGGTGGTCAATCGGACTCATCGCGTGGTGCGGGAACGGGCCAAGATGCTTGCTGTGCGACGCAGTCGAATTCGGAGTTTGTGGATTCCGCTGGCAGTTTGTTCCTCGCTGTTCGTTATTATCTGTACCGCAGTGTGGAGTGTGCTGAACGCTTATGATCTGACACAGAGCGGTCTGCCAGATGCAAGTAACCAGTTTCTCGTTCTCTGTTTGTGGTTTTTCCCTGTATCGATGGCTTTGCTCGCTTTGGTTTTGTTCCGTCGTGCCAGTAAACGCGAGGTCGCTGGATGATGAGATTTTGGGGGCAGGGGTCGGATCGATCGCAGGTTCGTCCCGTTGAGGGCGAGGATGAGCTGAGCATGATACCGACCTGGTCGGTGGTGCTGGCTGTTCTGGTATTCGGTGCGGTGCAGTACCTGTTCCATCATGTGTTACCGCACAACAAGCATGAGTTGCTGCCGATGCGGCTACTGATGGGGTATTCGTGGGGGACAGCGTTCGCCAGCTATGTCCTGCTGGTGGGGTATGTGAGCCGCGATGTTCGGCGGCGGCGAATGCCGGCTGGATTGTGGATGCTGATCGTAGTGGTGCTGCCGGGCGGAATCGGTGCCGTCGTGTACTTCCTCTTGCGGCAACCGATGCTGATGCCTTGTCCGCATTGCAGTACGGAGATCACTTCGAGCGTGCACTTCTGTCCGCAGTGCCAGTTCCAGCTGGCTCCTGTGTGTGGGCGCTGTTACCGCGGGGTGCAGATCACGGATGTGTACTGCACGCAGTGTGGGCACGATCTTGCCCAGGATCAGGCACCGGCGCGGCTCCGCGTATATAGTGACTAGTTGCGAGCATGTCACTGACTGCACTCATCATCGACGACGAACCTTTGGCCAGGCAGGAGTTGCAGTATCTGCTGGAGCGCGCGGGCGGGGTTGAGGTTCTGGCGCAGGGAACCAATGGTATTGAGGCTGTAGAGCTGATTCGGACGCATAAGCCGGACCTGGTATTTCTGGATGTTCAGATGCCTGGTCTGGACGGCTTTGGTGTGCTGAAGAAGCTGCTCGATCGTAAGGTTCCGCTGCCTCAGGTGGTGTTTGCTACTGCGTTTAACCAGTATGCGGTTCGCGCATTCGAGGTGAATGCGGTGGATTATCTACTGAAGCCTTTCGATCGGAAGCGGGTGATGCAGACGATTGAAAAGGCACAGGCGCGGCGGGTGGCTCCGGTAGAGTCCGCCAGCGATGCGAAGCTGGACGCGCTGCTGCGGCTGGTCGAGGAGCAGACGCAGGCGCCGAAGGCTAATTCCGGCAAGGTGATTGTCCGGGCGCAGAGCCGGTTGCTGCTGGTGGATCAGCGCGAGATTTGTTTCGCGTCGATCGAAGAGGGCACGATCAGTGTTGTGACGCGGACGGTTGAGGGACAATCCAACTGCAGAACGCTGGAGGAGTTGATGGATCAGCTTGATCCGGAGACGTTTTGGCGGGCGCACCGGTCGTACGTGGTGAATATCCAGCACATACGAGAGGTGGTGCCGTGGTTCAAGTCGAGCTACCAGCTCCGGATGGACGATGCCCAGAAGACTGAGATTCCGGTAAGCCGGTCGCAGACGAAACGACTAAGGGAGCTCTTCAACCTGTAGGCTGCGGGGCACCCCCACCCCCCCCCATTTCGATCGCATAAGTTCCTCATTATCATGGACATACGGCTCAAGTCGGATCGCAAATTCGTCCATCAAAAGGGGTTACGGGCAAATTCGTCTTTCTAAAGGGGTTCGGCGAAACCGTTGCACTACGCTGATGCTCGTTTTTCCGCCGTGGCGACTCATTTGCGATCCCGATCTCTGTCCAACAATTTATTAGTCCGTCGGGTGTGTCCTCCAAATAGAAAAAGCCTCGGCTTTACCCGGGGCTTTTGTTTCAATGTATCCAGTATAGCGGTAGGAGCATAACTAATACGCCACGCGAATCTTCAGGATTGGCGGGGGGATTTGCAATTAAGGGGCTTGACAGGTTTCTCGCGGTTTTGTGCCGACTGAGGTGGCTTGGGCTACTTCCAGATGGCCGACGATCCAACCGCCCCAAGCGAACGTGCAGTTAGAGTGCGTCACCATTGGAGCGTAATGTAGGATTTCGCCATGCGAGAAATGTATTTACGAGTCTTAGCGGCGGCAGTCGCGGCGACGTTGTTGCTTGTTCCGGCATACTCCCAGCAGAGTCGTTGGTCTTCGGCGGACGATAAGGACGCGAAATACATCATCGAGATGGAGCGCAAGTGGGCTGAGGGTGTATGTGTTGATAACGGTGTCGTCGCTGGTCTGCTTGCCGACGACTTCCAAGGCACTTCAACGAAAGGTGCGCGCTTCACGAAAGCTGATGAATTGAAGGACGAGAAGGGCCCACGTACCGCCCATGATTGTGGACTTGATGAGGCTAAAGTGCATTTCTTCGGAAATAATCTTGCCCTCGTTTACGGCAGCGAATATGCTGTGGGCAAAGACAAATCTCAGCCCAACATAAAGGTGTGCCAGGTTTGGACTGACACGTGGTTGAAGCGTGGCGGTACATGGCAGATCATCGCCTCGCAGGATAATCGAGTTGAATGTAAGTAGTCGTGGAACGCCTGACCTTTTTGTGCTGTACCGGTAGGGGTCGGTTGGGGGTTCTACCAATTGAGACGCAAAAGGGCTAAGCCGTTGATTTCTGGATATGAATCCTTGGTTCCAAATGGAACGCATACGGGAAAGTCGTCATCGTTCTACTGAGCTAAAGGAAGATCTCCGCTGAAAGTAGAGCAAAAGTTCTCATCAATGTGAACCGTTATGCAGTGACCAATTCTCATGTTTGTTGAGAACGCTGAACTCTTAAGGCTTTTCGTGTGGAGCGCCACGTGCCTGCAGTTTATATCTGCTCTAAATCCTGTTGTGATCAATGGCCAGTTTATTGATGTGCTAACGATCATTGTTCTGTTGGGCTACTTCTGTTCTGCGTTCTCCAATAGTGTTTCAACGATCGTCTGTCCGTCCCAAATGCTTTGAAAGGTGAGTGTTCTTGAAAAGCGAATCGCTCCAGCCTGTGAAAAAGGTTCTTGTCTATCGGCTTGGCAGTCTTGGTGATACCGTCGTCGCTCTCCCTGGATTCAAACTTATCGCGCGTGCTTTTCCGGAGGCGGAACGACGGTTACTGACCAGTTTTCCACCAAACGCCAAGGCACCAGCTTCTTCGGCAATTTTGGAAAATACCGGATTGATCCACGGCTTTGTGCGTTATAGCTTGCGTACCAGAAATGTCGGAGAGTTAATTCGGGTGTGGTGGCAGATTCTGCGGTGGCGTCCTGAAGTGCTGGTATACCTGGCAGCAAGGTCCGGTCTTGCAGATGCAAAACGCAACGCCCTATTTTTTCGTCTTTGCGGAATCCGCCGTCTTATCGGCGTGCCTCTTACAGAGGATATGCAGAATTCTCGTACGCTAGCCGGGCCCCCGAAGCTGAATATCATTCAAGGACCGATTTATGAGCATGAAAGTGAACGCCTGACGCGGAACATTCAGGAACTCGGCGATGCGAAATTAGACGATGCCGAGAGCTGGGATCTAAAGCTAACACCTGCTGAGCACGGACGAGCAAAAACAGTGCTCGAACCTATTGGTGATCGCCCGTTTGTCGCGATCAGTTTTGGTACGAAGAACCAGGCGAACGAATGGGAGAACGAAAATTGGATGGCGTTGCTGATGCGCCTGGCCAAACGATACCCGGATCACGCGCTCGTAATCTGTGGCGCGAAAGTTGAGTTGGACGCGAGTGAACTTGCCGTGGAGGTGTGGCGTGGGGCTTCCGCTGCGCCAGCGTTAAACCTATGCGGTGTACTTAGTCCGAGAGAAAGCGCTGCTGTCTTTAGCCGAGCGGTAGTCTTTATTGGACAAGATTCTGGTCCGATGCACCTTGCAGCTGCAGTGCAAACCCCCTGTGTCGGCATTTATGGGTCTCGCAATTTACCGGGTGTCTGGTTTCCATATGGTGAGCGACACCGAGTGCTCTATCACCGTGTCGAATGCGAAGACTGCCGCCTGAGTGTCTGCGTTGTCCAGAAGAAGAAATGCATCTTGTCGATCACCGTTGACGAGGTGTTTGAGCAGGCCGTGGCGCTCATCTCAAGGTCGGTACCAGCTATCGACCTACGGACGGCGACCAGCTCCCAGTTGGGATAAGTCCGCTGCCCCCCGACTGGACTTCCGACGCTCTATCTCAACGTCTGCTACGGCACTGCTCAGGCGTTCCAGGAGGGAACGGTGCGGACCATGTTCCACATCATTTGATCGATGGCTGTGTCGATCTGGTTGGAGGGTTGGGTCCGTGTGTTGGCGAGGGCGGCCCAGGAGAAGCCGGTGGGGGTCCGAACCATGATGGTGGTGGTTCCGGGGAGGCTACCGCTGTGCCACCATGGACCGGCACCGTTGTTGCGGACCATCCAGCCGCGGGCGTAGCGTGCGTCCCCGGGTGGGAAGGCGGCGGCTGGGGTGGTCATGATTTTGATGGTTGCGGGTTTGAGGAGCGCGGGGATGCCGGGGGCTCCGGCGACGTGGTTGAGGAACTGAACGAGTTCGGTGGATGAGGCGATCCATCCGCCGTGCGAGTCCATGCGAGTGACGTTGAGCTTGTAGGGGTCTTCCGAGTACTGGCCGTAGTAGACGACTTCGCTGGGGGCGCGCTGACTCTCTTTGTTGGCGGCGATCTGCATGGTGGAGATGCCGCAGGGGGCGAGGATGTTGGCTTTGACGTAGGTGTCGTAGGGTTGGCCGGTGATCTGCTCGATGACGCGGCCGAGGATGCAGTAGCCGAAGTTGGAGTAGGCCCAGTGGGTGCCGGGCTGGTTGGTGAGCGGCTGGTTGGCGATGGTTTCGGTGATGAGTTTGGTGTGGTCCCAGCCGTCGTTGCGCATCATGGGGTCGTTGGCGTCGTTGGACCAGCCGCCGCAGGTGTGGGTGAGGAACTCGTCGACGGTGATGTCGGTGACCCATTGCTTGTAGGGGGGCTTGCCGTACTTGTTGTCGAAGATGGCGCCAGGGCCGAAGACCTTGTCGGTGAGATTGAGCTTGCCCTGCTCGAGGAGAGTGAAGATGGTGACGGAGGTGATGGGTTTGGAGAGGGAAGCGATGCGGAAGAGGGAGTCCTGCGTGACCTGAGTCATGTGTTGGCGGTCGGCCATGCCGACGGACTGGTCGTAGGCGAACTGGCCGTTGCGGGAGATGGCGATGGAGGTGGCAGGAACGGAGAATTGCTGGCGGAAGGCTCCGGCGATGCGATTCATCTCGCCGCGTTGCTGGCCGTTGGAGCCGCCGTATTGCGGTTGGGCTATGAGTTTGGGGAGAGGGACGGATGCGGCGGTGAGGGCTAGATTGCGGAGGAGGGTTCGGCGGGTAAGGGAGCGGCTGATGGGGCTTTGAGTTGTTGGGTTGGGCATAGCCGCGGGGTGTCCTTTCGATGAACCGCTTCCGGCTGCAATCTGGAGAATCAATCCTGAGACTCAATCTCGGGATTCGACGAGGATTTTATCCCGCTATTTATCGTCGGTGTGGTTAAAGGATGAAAGAGTACGGAAATTGCTGTAGATTTTGCTATGCTGTCGCGCTGCCAGGAGGATGTAGTGAAGAGATTCGACTTGAGGATATTAGTAGTCTGCTTTGCTTTGATGATCGTCGGCGGTAGTTTTTTATTCGCGCAGCAGCCGCCAGCCGAGCAGCAGCCGGCCAGTGTTGCGGGTAAGTGGACTTTGTATTGCAAAGATCCGAACGGAAGCACCTCTTCGAAGTTTCTTGAACTGGAGCAGAAGGGGAATGTGATCAGTGGCCACTTCAAGGGTCCGAATCAGTCGGGTGGCGTTGAAGGAACGATCGATAACCAGCACCTGGTCGTTCGAACGAAGACGCGCGATGTCTTGACGTTTCGTGGGAGAGTGGATGGGCCGCGCGTGGAAGGCGTGGTTCAGGGGAGCACCTATAACGGCAACTTCCATGATCGTGGAGGGACGGGGTCGTTCCAGGGAGTTCGATCGAACTAGCGTTGTTTGATTGTGTTCTTCTTTAACAAGAAGAGTGGCGATGGCGGTTCCTCTGAGAGGATAAATCTTTTCTTAAGCAAGCAGGGAGCCGACTGGATCGAGCGGCTCCCTGAGTTGATAACGTGTGAAATTTATTTTTCTGATTTTGGCTTGGTCGCTGAACCCTGGACGATGAGGTCGTTGTCTACGCTGAAGGTACCGGGGGTTGAGTTGGCCTGCATGCCTGCGATGGCGGAGTCGGACTGGTTGAGGACAACGCCATAAAGGGTAACGTTGCCGTTGTTCACGATGATATGGATGGCGTGGTAGCCCATAGGCGGGGTGTTGGTAATGCCTCCGGCGGCGAGAGCGATGCCGGCCCCCGGCCCGATGGCGCGGCCTATGCTGCCCTGGTTGGCGTTATATTTTCGCAGCGAGGGTTGGGTGTAGATGTTGTTGTACACGGCGGCGCGGATGCGGTCGTCCATGGGGGAGTAGGGAAGGACCTGGATCTCGTTGTCGATTGAGTCGATGCCAGGAATTTTTTTTACGGCGTTTTCGGCGTCACTCTTCAAGACAGGACGAGACGCATAGCCTCTGAGGATGAGGGTTTTTCCTTTGATGCCGAAGGTGAGCCAGTCGAAGACGCCGTAGGTTGTGAGGTTGGCGAGTTTCTGTTGCACCTCTTTGACGATGCGGAGGGTGTCTTCCTGCGACCATGTGGCGTTGGGCGCCGGGGCGGGCTCCTGAGCGATGAGAGATGGAGCAGAAAGAGTGAAGATGAGCGATGCAGCAAGGGCCGGGATCACGCGACGGGTTGAGCGAATCATTTTTCTCTCCGGTTGCTATGGATTTAGGCTTCCCGAAAGAAAAGATACGCTGTGCCGGGAGTTGAGTCCATAGTCGGAGACCGATTCGCAATTATTGGAGGTGGTGATGGCGGGGGTTGAAGTCGAAGACGTAGACTGCGCCGAGGGTGGTGGCCCTGGGGTTGATGCTGCCTGAGGCGACGGCAGGCGTGTTCCAGTGTTGATATTGGAAGTCGACTTTCACGGCCAGTTGATGGGTAAGGTTGTAGTCGAGGCCGACGCCGGGGGAGAGGACCAGGGTGTTGGAGCTGAGATAGCGAACATTGCCGAAGATGTATCCGCCGCGGAGGTAGTCGATCCCACCGCGCCCGATGAGGAAGTTGGCGTAGGGGTGAAAGCGGCCGAGGGGATACTCGACTTTTGGGCCGAGGAGGAAGTTTTTCTGGCTGCTGATGGTGCCCTCGTCGATGGGATAGGAGCCGCGGATCTCGGCAACGGGACGGAAGTGGAGGAAGGTGAGAACAGTGATGTCTGCTCCGGCGGTGATGTCGAGGTTCTTTCCGCCTGCGAGGTTGGTAAATGTGCCGGTTCCGCCGACGAAGGCTGAGAGCTGAAGTTGCTGGGCCGCGGTGGGGGTGCTCTGCGCGAATGCGTTGCGGGCCAGGGGCAGCGCGGAGAGCAGGGCCAGGCTGGTCAGCGTCTTATTGAACTTCATTCGGTCCTCTGACTTCATTTTTCTGCAGTAACGCCGTGGGGCATGCTGAAATGACTCGTTGCGTGGTTGGGGGAGCGTTCAAGGAGATTTCCCCTGAAGGGAGTTATCGGCTTGTTGGCCGTAATGCTTATTACCTTTGTGCAATACTTTGGCTGATGGAACTCTGGATTGGGCGGCTGGTTCGGTTGCTGGTGGCGCTGGCTGTTGCGGCCGGGGCATTGTGGGTGGGCGATTGGGCGGTGCTGCGGGCACGCGTGGCACATGGGACGGCGTTCGGGACGGTGCAGGTGAATCAGTTTCTGGCCACTCCCCTGAAGGGCAGCAAGATGGAATACGACTATATGGGGACGGTGCCGGTGACGTGTAGCCGGTCGCTTTTTCCGCAGCAAGGGAATTCTGCCTGCTGGTGGGTGGAGCGACATAAGGCGCAGTGGGAGTAAGGACGCGAAGTTTCGATCGCGAGGCTAGAGCTCGAAGAGTATCTGGAGAATGTGGCGGGCCAGGTCTTCGGGCTGATGGAAGCGCTTCGGGTTGTTGTCGAAGGCGTCCTGGACGTAGAGGGCGTCGTCGTCGGTAACCTGGAAGAGGAAGTTGCGGGACCTGCGATCGATTGCCGGGTCGCCGGCTACGCCGAGACCTTTCGCATAATCGAGAATGATGGTGGGGTCGTGATGGGTGATGCGGGCGTCGAACCAGGGGAACCGGCTGCGGGTTAGTTTGACCTCTGTGGAGGTAATGGTTTGAATGGTGGTTTCGGAGGCGGTGACGTCGCCCTGAAGCTGGCGCCGGATCTCGGCCACGTCTTCTTCGAGGCAGGAAACGAAGGCGGCGAAGAAGGGCTTGCCCTGAGTGGTGACGATACCGGCCTGATGTTGTGAGCGACCATACTGTTCGGCGGCTTCGTGGGATTTTTGCTTGATGTCCTGGGCGAGATTCGTGATCCACTCCTTGGCCATGCTGGTGAAGACTCCTGCACCCTTTTGCTTCGCTTGAAAGGCTTGCGAAGAGGATGTTGTTGGTTGGATGGCGGGGGCGGAGGAAAGGCAGTATGGGCGGGGTCGGATGATTTTGGTTGCGGGCTGTGAAAGGGGAAGTATATGGTGTCGCCATGCTTGGCGGACGGAGTTGGGAGAGTTGGATTGCGGAGTACTCGGAGAGCCATCAGCATCCGCTGAACCGGCTGACGCACACGTTTGGGATACCAATTATTATTTTGTCGCTGCCGGTGCTGTTGGCGACGATCGTATGGCATCGCTTGTTATGGATAGGGGTGGGGTTGTTTTGCTTTGGGTGGCTGCTGCAGTTTGTCGGACACGCGATTGAAGGAAAGCCCCCGGAGTTTCTGAAGGACTGGCGATTTCTTCTGGTGGGGTCTCGGTGGTGGGCGGCGAAGATGCGTGGGAAGGCTTAGGGTCTTCGCGGGCTCGGTTGCTTCAGAACAATGTCGCGAAACTTCGACTCGCCCTGTTTTTCCTTCCTGGTGTGTGGGTTCTCCTCTTTGATGGTTGCGACTGCAGCCTTTTTGTCTAAGTATGGCTTTGTGGCAACTGCGAGTGCAAAAAGGTAACTATTTTAGTACCAAATCGCGGATAAGCTGGAGACGAATTCGTCGCTGATCTATCCGATGATCGGCTCGAACCAGGCAAATGATATGGTAGCGGGCCGGTCGACCCCTACAACTTCTGTTGAACAATATGCTGGAATGCTGCGCGTCGGTTTGGACTGTCAGATGCTCAGGGGTTTCCAAATTCCTCTAACTTGGCTCGAACCCATGCATGGGGTTTTGCGTTAAGGATCTGCCACTACGTCAGCTGATAGCGGACTCGGCGCAGCCGATTCGCAGATGCAGGAGTTGAGATGTCGCTGGAGTGAGTTGCGCTCGAGTCTTCGAATGGTACTCCCATCTCAAGCAAAAAGAGATGAATCGCTGATGACTGAGCGCGGGCGTGTGTCGCATAACTTATGCAACTTACGGGTAATTTTCCATTCCGGGACAGTTGCCTAAAGTCATGATTACCAAAGGGCAACATCCTGTGTTATCTGCGATCTCTGGCGCTTCCTCCCCACTTTGGAGCTACGTCGCAACCTCCATCCGCTGTTGAGCTCCAGAGGTGAACCCATGCTCGCTACTGTTCGATTTGATGTACAGCATTTCTTTCTGCGTTTTTCTCTGATGTCTTCCACAGCCCATGGGGTCAGTACGGGTTGGCGTTCCCGGGGGAGATGGTCTCGGGCAGGATTGTGCACCCTGCTTGCTCTTATGGTGTTATGTGGCGCGGCGACGTGCAGCTACGCGGCGCCGGTGACCTTGCCTGGCGTGACTGTTGTGGGGAATACCTCGGCGGCCCAAACGGTTTCTGTTGTTGTGACAGCGAATGGTCAGTTGGGAAAGGTCAGCGCGCTTACAGGCGGAGTTGCGAATCTTGATTTTGCAATTTCGGGGACCGGTACCTGCTTGACCGGGAGCACGCTTGTTGCGGGTCAGACCTGCAGCTTTCCGGTGACGTTCAGCCCGAAGTACCCCGGTCAACATATAGGAGCGGTGGCTCTGTTCGATCCGTCGGGGTTGCCGTTAGGCAATACATGGCTGGTGGCGACGGGCAGCGGGCCACTTGCGTTGTTTGTGCCGGGCATCATCAGTACGGTTGCCGGAGACGAATCATGGATCTACCGGGGAGACGGGCAGCCCGCTACAGCTTCGCCGATCTTTCTTCCGTTCGGAGTAGCGGTGGATCCGGCTGGAGATATATTCATCGCCGATTCGAGCAACAACCGGATTCGGCGTGTGGATGCAGCGTCGCAGTTGATGTCGACGGTGGCGGGTAACGGTAACGCGGGCGATACGGGCGATGGAGGTTTGGCTACGATGGCTTCGCTTAGTTTGCCGACCTCCGTTGCTCTCGATGGAGCGGGGAACCTGTACTTTGCCGATAGCAATAATCATGCGATTCGCATGGTCACGGCGGCGACGGGAATCATCACGACGGTGGCGGGCGTGCTGGGTTCGCAGGGGTACTCGGGGGATGGGGGAAGCGCGATCCAGGCTCATCTCAATACACCCGATTCGGTTGCGATCGATCCGGTGAATGGCTTTCTCTATATCGCGGACAGCGGAAACAATGTTGTGCGGCGCGTTGATCTGTCGACTGGAATCATCTCTGCGTTCGCGGGAAATCACATCGCAAACTATGCCGGGGATGGAGGGCCGGCGACGAGTGCGAGTTTGAACGGGCCGTGGGGCGTGACGGTGGGTCCGGATGGCCAGATTTATATTGGTGACCAGAACAATCACAGCGTCCGTAAGGTCGCGCTCGACGGGACGATTGCGACGATTGCAGGAAACGGAACCTCGGGGTTCTCCGGCGATGGCGGACCGGCAAGTGGTGCTGTGCTCGACAGTCCGGCGGGGACGGTGATTGACGCAGCCGGAAATATCTATATCTCTGATGCGGGCAACAACCGGGTTCGGAAGGTGAATGCCGTCACCGGGGAGATCGACACGGTTGTCGGAAGCAACCAGGAGTCGTTCAGCGGCGATGGTGGACCTGCGAATGCAGCGGGTATGTATGGACCGTACGGAATGGCGCTTGATGGAACAGGAAATCTCTACGTCAGCGACGTATTTCACAACCGCATACGTCTGGTCAAAAGTATCAATGCTGTATTGAATTTTCCGGCGATTCGAGTACAGCGCATCTCGAGCACTGAAGATGAGGAGCTTGAGAATGATGGTAACGGTGCGCTGAATATCACGGATCTCAACCCTGGCGTCAACACGCAACTGGACCCGGTTGCTACGACCTGCTCGACCAGTGTGGCGATGGCTTCGGCTTTGAACTGCATTATTGGTGCGCAGTTTGCACCGACGGTCATCGGCAACCCAGTGAAGGGAACGATTACTGTTCTGTCGAACTCGCCTAACAGTCCGCAGACGATCACTCTGAGTGGCCAGGTTCTGACGCTTGATCCGTCGACTATTACGCTGAACACTAGCGGCTCTCCGTCCGCTACCGGCGCGCTGGTGACGTTTACTGTTGCGGTGACGAGCACGGGAGTGACACCGACGGGCACTGTTACTTTTCTTGATGGATCGACGACGATTGGGACCGCTACTCTGAACAGCGCCGGGGTGGCGGTGTTTCCAACGCTGTCCCTCGCGAGTGGAACCCACATTATTACGGCGAGTTATGCCGGAGATAACAATACTGCACCGGCAACATCTGCGCCTGTAACTCAGGTTGTAAAGGATGGGACAACTACTACCGTGACGTCTAGCCTGAACCCCTCCTCCCCGCAGGCCAGCGTGACTTTTTCCGCACTCGTTGTTGGGACGTCGGTAATTCCTGTCGGAAGCGTTACTTTTATTGATGGAGGAACGAACCTTGGGACCATCACGCTGAATGCGGCAGGGGCGGCTAATTTCACCACGTCTTCGTTGACGGTTGGCACACATCACATTACGGCGAGCTACAGTGGAAATGCCAATTCGATCGCTAGCACGTCGGCGCCATACACTCAGTCGGTGGTAGCTTCATCGACGGCGACTACAGTGATTACGAGCAACCCGGATGTTTCTTTCGGGACAGCCGTTACTTTTACAGCGAGTGTTACGGGGAGCGGCTCTGTAACACCAACGGGCACGGTTCAGTTTGAGGATGGCACTGTGGTTCTGGGGACTTTGACGCTGGACACTCATGGTTCGGCGGCTCTTACTCTTTCTACTTTGTCGGTGGGAGGGCATTCGATTCGCGTCGTGTACGGAGGCGATGCGAATAACGGTGCCAGCACCTCTGCAGCGGTGCAGGAGACTATTGAACAGATCACGACTACGACGAGTGTTACCTCAAGTTCGGCGAATGCGGCTGCAGGGTCGAGCATTCAGTTGACGGCGACGATCGTGCCGGGGTCTTCGGTTCCATCCAGTCCTATCACCGGAACCGTGACTTTTATGGATGGTGCGACGACTCTTGGTGCTGCGACGGTGAGTGGCGGTGCGGTGACCATTACCCTGAACTCGCTGGCGGTTGGATCACATTCGATTTACGCAATCTACGGTGGGTCTTCGATCTACGCGGGAAGCATATCGACGACGATCACGCAGAAGGTACAACAGGCGGTGACATCGGGTACGTTGATTGCTTCTGCCAATCCGTCGGTCGCTGGAAAGAGCGACACGCTGACAGTTTCGATCACGAGCAATGGAGGCGTTCCTACAGGCATAGTGACTTTTATGGATGGCACAACTGTGCTCGGGACGGCTGCGCTGAATGCGCAGGGGATTGCGAGTTTTACGGTGCCTTCTTTCTCTACAGGCACGCATTCGATTACGGCGGTGTATCTCGGAGATAACAATGATCTCGGAACGACTCCGGCGTTGACGCTGACAGTTCAACAGGCAACCACTGGGGTTGTGCTTTCGACTTCGGGAAGCCCGTCGACCGCAGGGTTGCCGATTACATTGAGTGCGACTGTTACTGGAAATGGCTCAGCTCCGACTGGCTCGGTGACTTTTTATGACGGCGCGGCTGCAGTGGGTACGAGCCCGATCAACGCAGCTGGACTTGGCACGATTTCGTTGTCGTCTCTTACCGTAGGATCTCACTCGTTGACGGCTGCATACTCGGGAGATTCTTATAACGCAACCAGCGTATCGCCGGCGATCACGCAGGTTGTCGTCAAGTCGACGACGACGACGGTCTTGACGGCGAGCGCCTCCACTACACCGGTAGGTGCTCCGGTGACATTCACTGCGACTGTGACCGGTAGCTCGGGTGCGTTAGGTGGGACCGTTCAGTTTATGGACGGATCAACGGTGATCGGCAGTCCTTCCCTGGCGGCGAATGGAACAGCGGTGTTCAGTACGTCGACGCTGATAGTGGGGCAACACATTATTACTGCTGTTTATCTTGGAGATACGAACGATTCGGGAAGCACTTCAGCTGGGTTGACACACATCGTCTCTCCCGTAACGGGGGTTGCTCTTGCATCAAGTCAGAATCCAGTTAGCGCCGGTGCGAATGTGACGTTTACGGCGGCGGTTGGAGGATCGGAGCCAGCGCCGACCGGAGTTGTTACGTTCCATGACGGTTCTGCTACGTTGGCCGCGATCACGCTCAATGCGGCGGGCGTTGCGGTGTTCAATACTACGAGTCTGGCTTTGGGCACGCACATCATTACGGCGTCGTATGGCGGAGACGCTAATAACAATGCGGCGCTCTCTTTGCCGTTGAGCGAGTCAGTGCAGCGCGCGACGACTCAGACTTCGATGGCGGTCAGTGCGGTGACCTCGACGGTAAATTCTACAGAGACCCTGACTGTCACCGTTACCGGATCGGGCGGTATACCCGGCGGGCAGGTGACGTTTCTTGACGGCACGGCGGTAATCGGGACCGCAATTCTCAGCGCGAACGGCTCGGCAACTCTTTCTATTTCGAATCTTTCGCTCGGCCAGCACACCCTGTCGGCAAGCTATGGGGGAGATACGAATGATGCGGCGTCTTCCTCTCCGCCGCAGACGATTACGGTGAATAAAGGCGCACCGAGCCTGACGCTGGTATCGAGCAGCAATCCCTCGGTGGCCGGGCTTCAGGTGGTCTTCACGGCAAATCTAAGTGGGACGACTGTCGCTCCGACTGGCAGTGTGACGTTCACGGACGGTACGGCGGTGCTTGGGTCTGTACCGATTGCAGCGAATGGAAGCGCTAATTTGCCGGTATCAACCCTCTCGGTGGGACAGCATACGATTGTTGCGACGTACACAGGCGATGCGAATAACAGCGCTGCCACGTCGCCTGGCGTCGTGGAGACGATTCAGCAGTCTACGAGCGCGATCACGCTCAACTCAAATAAGAATCCTGCGCTTATTGGAGACGCGGTTACTTTAGCGATGATGGTGACTGGGACGGGGGCTCAACCAACCGGTACGGTGGTGCTCCGCGACGGTGCCAACAGCATTGGCACGGTTGGGATTGATGCGAACGGTCTGGCTACTCTGACTGTCTCTACCCTATCGATTGGGGCGCATACGCTGATTGCAACGTATAACGGTGATTCGAGCCATCCTGGCAGCGTGTCAGGGCCACTGCAACAAGCGATTCTGCAGCCCACTGCCAGCACTCTTGTGTCGAGCAGCAATCCATCTTTGTCGGCTACTCCAGTGACGTTCACAACTGTGGTGTCGGGCAGTGGCGGGTCTCCTGTTACAGGTACAGTAGCGTTCCATGATGGAACGGTTGTTCTCGGGACGAGCATCGTGACAGCGTCGGGCACTGCAACGTTCACAACGAATGCGCTGAGTCCTGGGCAACATTCGATTGTTGCGATTTATAGCGGCGACAGCGTCAGTCAGACTAGTAGCAGTCCGGTGCTTATCCAGACGGTGCAGAACAGTAACACCACGACCGTGCTGACTACATCGGGTTCGCCATCGGTTGCGGGTGCTTCTCTCACTCTTACAGCTCAGGTGAGTGGCAAAGGAACAGCTCCAACGGGTCCTGTGACTTTCGAAGATGGGACCACTGTGATCGGGACGGCTTCGGTTGGCGTCAACGGTATTGCGACTCTTACGACCTCCTCGCTCACTGCTGGCCAGCATATTCTTCTCGCAATCTATCAAGGGGACAGTAATACACTTACGAGCACGTCCAACCCCGTGTTGCAGAATATCGAACAGCGCACTACGGTCGCGCTCACTGCGGTTAATAGCCTGGGAACCATCAGTGGGACAAGCAGTGGCCCATCTCTCATTGGCAGTCCGATCACGTTCACCGTTTCGGTGACGGGCAGCAGTACGAACCCACCTACAGGTCTCGTATCTTTGTCTGATGGATCCACGATTCTGGGTACGTCGGGCGTCAATGCTTCGGGGCTTGCGACATTTACGATTTCGACTCTAACTCTCGGGTCGCATACTCTTACCGCAAGCTATGCCGGTGACACGCAAAACTTCCCGGGCACTTCGCCTGCACTGACCGAAGTTGTTCAACTTCACACTTCGAAGAATACGTTGACAATATCTTCCAGTACTGCCATCGAGAATAAGCCCTTTACGCTGGTTGCGACGCTGCAAGGTGACGCCGCCGTTCCTCCTTCGGGTACGGTCGTCTTCAGTTCTGGAAGCACTACGCTTGGCAGCGCGACTCTGAATGCTTCTGGTATAGCTACTCTGACGACCAGCCTGGGGTTGGGAAATTACAATCCGATCGCGACTTATCAAGGGGATTCGCAGTATTTGGGATCTGTATCGAGTTCAGTTTCTTTGACGGTGGTTCCGGCGACTAACTTCACGATCGCTTTGAATCCTCCAACTATGCAGATGAAGAGCACACAGCATGGCACGATTCAACTGACGCTTACCTCGATTGAGAATTTCACGGATCAACTTTCTCTCGGCTGTGTGGGCCTGCCCCGAGCTGCTACCTGCACGTTTACTGCTGATCAGGTGTCGCTCGATGCGAATGGCAAGCAGACGATTAGCCTGACGATTGATACGGGCTCTCCGCTGACGGCTGGGAGCATCGCGAAAGCTGATTGGCCTTCGGCCGGCGGTATCGCGCTTTGTTTCCTTCCAGGTGGACTGCTCGTCGGGTTGACGCTTCTACGATCGCGGCGTGGCCATAAGCTGCTCAGCGGTCTTTTGCTTGCGTTGCTCTTTACCGGAGCGATGGCGATGTCGGGCTGCGGTGGACTTGATGTGCATGGGACGCCGGCAGGCACGTACACCTTCAATGTGACGGCTATCGGTTCCAAGACCTCGGCGACTCAGTCTGCTCCGATGACTTTGACGGTGACTCAGTGATCAAATGGTTTGATGGCTCACAGCCTCTTTGGAGATTGTCGCGGGCACTTGTTATCGTGCTGTTTTTTGCTGCGGCAACATCTCTCGTTAATGGCCAGGCGCTGCCAACTGCGACAGGGCCGGGTCCGCGATGGCTGGTCGGGGGGACCTACTCTTTCTTTGCGGCGGACTATGGCAAACGCGATCTTGGCGGTGGGTCTGGGTTCGTCGACTACTCTCGTTCAGAGCGGATTAGCTATGAAGCAGAGGTACGGTTTCTAACCATCAATGAAGAGGTGGGCACTCATCAGTCTACTTATCTCGTCGGAGGAAAGTTTCCCTATCGCAAGAGGTGGATGACAGCATATGGAAAGGTTCTTATTGGCGATGGGCGCTTTCATTTTCCATACGATTACGCTGACGGCAGCTACTTTGTGCTGGCTCCTGGCGGTGGTGTTGATCTGGCATTAGGAAGAAGCCGATATAGCGTTCGACTTGTCGATTTTGAATATCAGTGGTGGCTCAATTTTCCGTTCGGCACGCTGCGACCGTACGGAGCCAGTACAGGAATTGCAGTTCATTTTCACTAGCCGCTTTGAATGGGACAGATTCCTGATTCGCTAACGGGCGATTTCATCGAGTCTGCGGGCTATTTATTTGGTGCTGTAACGACAGCTACAAGAGAATCGGCGCATCCGTAGTAAAGAAACCACTGACTATGAAAGTAGACTAGACCTTCGGCGAAGGTAGTACCTGCGGCGTATTGTCCGGTCTTCTCATATGGCATGACAGGTTTCAGTACGGGGTGCTCCGTCTGTTCGAGGAGATGGGCGGGATTCTTGATGTCGAAGAGAGCTTCGCCGGCTGCATACGCGTTGGGACCTAGATCGGGATCTCCCCCAGTCGCTGCATTTTTTCCGTTGTAAAGAACGACGATTCCGGCGGCGGTCAGGACTGGTGGCGGCCCGGTCTCAGGAAAGGTGCTGTCGAAGTGTTGAGGACGCGGGCGAAGCACTTCGATAGGGTCGCCCTGCGCGTTCTCCAGTGGATCCCAGTGGATCAGGTCACTTGAAGTGGCCACATGGATGGCACCCTCACCCCAATACATCCAAAATTTTCCGTTGATCTTGGCGGCGATGAGATGTCCATTGTGTAGACTCGTCACGATTCCAGCTGATTTGTATTTGAGTTGGGTGTATTTGCCGTTCGATGCGTTTGCAAATGCAGGACCGTGCTTGGTCCAATGGGTTAGATCTGGGGAGGTCGCTATTCCTACTGAGTAAGTACTGTGGTTCCACTGTGTGTACGTGAGGACGTAGGCACCGTCGGTGGTTTCGACGATGCGGGGATCTTCGACGCCGCCTGGCCATTCGCGAGACTGTTGGGTGTCTTTTGAAGGATAGAAGACGGGTGCGGCGCGCCGTGTGAAGTGAATACCGTCGTTACTTTCCGCTAAACCGAGGCGTGAGGTGTGCTCGCCAATTTGCATGGTTCCGGAGTTATCTTCTGCTCGGTAGAGGACGTAGACCTTGCCGTTGCGAACGATCGCTGCCGGGTTGAAGGTGTGAAGGATCTCCCAGTGAACAGGAGTATTGAGGACAGGATCTGCGAAGGTCGACTGCGGATTAGGAGTTATGACGGGATTGCCGTCTGCAGGCCGGGTGAAAGGGCCGATCTCCCATGTGGCCGCACTTTGCGCAGAGAGGACGCTGGCAGTAAGCAGGGTCGCTGTCATGATCAGCATGCGGTCTATTTTCATTTGTCTAGAGTCCGGTACTACATCGATTTCGAGTATGGGTTATGGGGTTTGTTGCTTTTCCAGGGTGTAAGGAATGGCGAAGCGGCCAATTTGAAGGATCGAGTTGCTGGTGGGAGGCCAAATGCGAAAGGATTCAACGCGTGAACCGGTCGCCAGATGATGAGCCGTGACGGCGCCATGTTCTTGCCCAGTTGTGGCATCGTAGAACTTGACGATGAGATCGTTGTCACCACGTCGCCATCCGATTACATAATTGCCAGCGGCAAGTGAGAGGTCTCCGAAGGTAATGGGAGATTGAACCAGGAGGTAGTGGGAGTATTTTCCGTCGGCGGAGTAGCCGGCGGTGATGAGGACGACACCCGCAATAATCTTTCCGTGAGAGTTGATGATGCCAGAGGCGGTGCGCATCTCTGTTTCGATGCGTTCTTTTTCGACTGGAGCACGAGCGGGTAGAGCCATCTGCAACTCAGTCGGAGTCGCTGCGCGCCAGGAAGGCTTCGATTGAGCGGCGGCAAATGACGGCGGCAAAAGGATGAGAAGCAGGGCAAGGAGAGAGGGCTTCATTGGGCGGGTCTCATTTGAGATGTACGATCCCTCGTTGCAGAGCTACGGTTGCGGCGTGCGTGCGATCGCTGACGCCAAGTTTTCCCAGCAGGCTGTTGATATGGGATTTTACCGTGGCTTCGCTGATTTGCAGGTCGGAGGCGATCTCCTTATTCGCGCGGCCAGCCACGATGCGTTCCAAGACTTTCAGTTCGCGGTTGGTAAGGGCTTGGGTGCTCATTCTCTCGGCAAGCTTTTCCGCGATGGCTGGTGAGATAAGGGTTCGCCCACTGTGAACCGCTTGAATGGTCGAGACGAGTTCGTCGACGGTCATTCCTTTGAGTAGATAGGCCTTTGCGCCGGCCTGGAGGGAGCGGAAGATGTCTTCGTCTCCGTCGAAGGTGGTAAGGACGATGAATCTTGCTGCTGGGTCGGTTGCGCGAATCCTCAGTATGGCTTCAACTCCGCCGAGGTTCGGGAGCTGTAGATCCATCAGTGTTATGTCCGGTTGTAAAGTTTTGTGGAGGTCGAGTGCCTGAAGGCCATCGCTGGCTTCGCCCACTACGTCTATGTCGGGGATGATGTTAAGTAGCGCGACAAGGCCCTGACGAACGACGTGATGATCATCCACTACGAGGATACGAATACGTTCAGGCATTGATTGCTGCCTCTTTTCCTTCTGTGATGGGCGCTTCGAGCGTGACAGTGGTGCCGTTTCCTGGAGAGCTCTCAATCTTTAGTTGAGCATGAATTTGAGCTGCGCGTTCGCGCATTCCCTGAATACCAAAGTGCCCGTTTGCCGCAAGATGCCCTTCGGTCACATGGAACCCGCTGCCATTGTCTGAGATGCTTAGCACCAATTGAACGGCATCGTAGCGAAGGTTGGCGGAGATCTGAGTTGCGTTTGCGTGGCGTGCAGCATTTGCCAAAGACTCCTGGGCGATGCGGAAGACCTCATCTTCAAAGGGTTGGGAGAGAGGCCGATAGGTGCCGTTGATGTTGAGCCGGGTGTTGAGTTTCTTTTGGCTCCACTGGTCAGCCAGGCGTGTGAGGCGTGTTGGCAAGCTGTTCTGAGCAGTGATGGCGCGTAGATTCCAGATGCTTCGGCGAGCTTCGGCTAGTCCTTCGCGGACGTACGTGCGAGTTTGGTCGATTTGTTTTCTCGCCGCGTCAGTTTGAGAGTGGGCAAGAAATTGGGAAGTGAGTTCGAGCTGCACTGAGACGCCGACAAAACTTTGAGCAAGAGTGTCGTGAATTTCGCGAGCGACGCGGGTTCGCTCGGCAAGAACTGCCTGGAACTGTGATTGAAGACGACGAACGCGGAGACGATAGAGAAGGAGCGCAACGGCGGCGGCAAGACCGAGGACCAGCGGAAGAAACCATAGTCTGCGATAGAAAGGAGGCCGTACGTTGAAGACGATTTGCGCTCCGGTTTCGTTCCATATGCCATCGTTGTTCGATGCCTGCACGCGAAAGCGATAGTGGCGAGAGGGGAGATTCGTGTAGTAAGCGATGGGACGTGAACCGGCTTCGGTCCATCGTTGGTCGAAGCCCTCGAGTAGATAACGATAGCGAACTTTGGCGGGCGCTACGTAACTGAGGCCAGCGTATTCGAATGCAAAGCTGGTATGACCGGGGGCGATAGGTTGTTCGGTGGGTGTTAGGGGCATGTCGACTCCATCCACCGTGAAGCGTTCGATGACGACTGGGGGCGGGATCAGGTTTTCCGGAAGACGCGTAGGATCGGTGACTGCGACGCCTCTGCGAGTGGCGAACCACAGAAGCCCTTCAGTGGTTCGCCAGGCGGCGGGATGACCTACACCGACAGCTTCTTCGGTGGGCATCCCGTCGGCACGACCGTACGAGACCGGATGAGGATCGCAGGTTGAAAGTAAACCACACTTGATAAGTGCGGCGGCTGAGACGCGGATAATGCCTCGACTGGAGCCAAGCCAGAGATTACCGCGATCATCCTGGAGTATGGAGTCGATGGTGTGAGGCAGGTCGTTTCGGTGCAGGGAGATGAACCCCGTGGTCGTAAGGGCGTTGAGGCCAGCTCCTTTTGTTCCGATCCAGAGCGTGCCATGAGGATCTTCGGCGAGAGCTGTGATCGTATTACCGGAGAGGCCGTCTGTTTTGGTGAAGGTTTTGATGTGGCCATCGCGGAGGCGCGAGAGCCCGTCGAGCGTGCCGATCCACAGGTCGTGCGAGTTGGAGGCGTGAGACTTAAGAAGAGCACCGACGAGATCACTTCCGAGGCCGTCGGAGCGGGTCAGTGTAACGAATCGATCGTTCTGCAGATGTGCGAGACCATGGCGAGTGCCGATCCACAGAGAGCCATCGTCATCACTAAGGAGAGAGCGAATCAGATCATCGGGTAGGCCGTCGGCGGAGGTGTAGGTTCGGACCTTCGCTCCCTCGATGTGGTTGAGGCCGTCTGGTGTGCCGATCCACATACCGCCGTCTACCCCTGGGGCCAAAGCTAGAATGGTCTCGCTAAGAAGGCCTGAGTGAGTGGAGAGATGCTGAATATTTCCTGCTTGCAAGCGGTCGAGTCCGTCCCCATCGGTGCCGATCCACATCGCGCCGTCTGATGCCTGGGTGATGGCCGTGATCAGGTGATCAGGGAGACTTGGAATAGTGCGAAAGTTTTGAGGTCTCAGGATTTGGAGGCCGCTGGTTTCTGTTCCAACCCAGAGATTATTCTCCTTATCCTGCGTGAGCGACAGAACGCTATCTGAGCCGAGGTTTGAGACGGCTTGCGGGCGGTTGTCTAGTTTGCCGAGGACGAAGAGTCCTCTGTTGGTGCCTATCCACAGCTCTCCCTGCGAGCCGGCGAGAACAGACTGGATCCGCGAAGCTGAGATGTCGTGACCGATCGATAGAATTCTATTATGGCCATTTTTCAGCACGGTGAGGTTGGTGCCGGTGCGCAGCCAGAGACTATTGTCGGGGAGAAAACCGATGCCCTGAATGTCCTTTGGTGTAGGAGTCGAGCTGAGTGGCAAAGGGAGAATCCGGCCATGGAGGTATTGAAAAATCCCAGAGTTCGATGCGATCCAAACGCTGCCGTCGTGTGCTGTGGCCATTGCGGATGGAACGGAGGAATCGGGAAGGGAGATGGTCGCGAAGCGGCTACCGTTAAAACTGACGATGCCATCGGTGGTGAGGAGCAAGAGTGAACCGTTGTCTGTCGTAGCGAGGCTGGATATGCGGATTGCAGGTAAGCCATCGGCGATAGAATAACGGCGAAATCTTCCTGCCGAGTACTGGAGGAGACCGTCGGATGAGGCGATCCAGAGTGAACCGGTGTCATTTTGTGTGAAGCAACAGATGTCGTCGCTGGTGATTTCGGGAGTGGATTCGGGATTAAAGATTTTGAAGTCGACGCCATTGAAGCGAGCGATGCCACCTTCGGTTGCAACCCAAATGTAACCGTCGGCGGACTGGAAGATCTGATGAACGCTGTTTTGCGGGAGGCCGTTTTCTGTGGACCAGGATTGAGATCCCAAATCATTCGGGTTCTGGGAGTGAGCAGCAAGAGACAGAGATGCGATTCCGCATAACACCCATAGGTACGACCGCAGGACGAGATGTGGACGCGAAGGCAAATTCATACTGAAGTTGAAAACGTGCGAAGACATGATGGATGAATTCGCCTTTGTTGGATGATACTTCTACCTGATCCGAGAACGCCCTGCTTATTTCGGTTTTTTATCGCGGCAGGAGTGCAGGTACGCTACTAGATCATCAACTTCGGATGACTTCAGAATGTCGCCGAAAGATGGCATCTGGCGACCACCTTGCGTGATCTGACTGCGAATCTGTGTTTTGTTCAGCGTGCGACCAACTCCGGATAGGTCAGGTCCCCTTTCGCCGCCCTGGCCGTGGATGGTATGACAATGCTGGCAGCCGTTATTTACGAAGACGGTTCTTCCGCGCTGCTTTGCAGAGTCGGCGAATGCGGGAAGACAAGATGCGAGTGCCAGAGCAAAGACTAAGGTTGAGCGCAGCAAATTCATTGAACAGATGGTACGTTGTGGGTGGTGGGTTCGGGAGCAAAATCGGTGTGAGTATGCCAGGGTACGGTCTCCGATGCAACTTCGTTGTGTTTGCGTAAGTACTCGAGCGCGTAGGTGCTTGCGGTAGGGTCGTCTTTCTGATCGGCAAACATCGCTGCCTCGTGGGCGGCCTTGTCTTTCATGCCGAGGCGACGATAGATGATGGAGAGGATATAGTGCGCGGCCAGATCATCGGGGTCGATGGATTGCAGCGTCTCGTATTCTGCGCGGGCTTCGTCGTATTTGCGCTGTTGGTAGAGGGAGAAGCCAAGCTCTCGGTGGGCGTCGCGCGAGTTGGGAAATTTTGTGATGACTTCTCGGAGATCGGCGATGGCGTTGTCGACCTGCCCCTGGTTCCGTTCGACTAACGCAAGGTAGTAAAGCGCGCGGGAGTTGTGCGGGCTGAGAGCTAGCGCCTTGTTGAGACTGGTGCGAGAGGCGTCGTAGCGCTCCCATTGGAAGTTGGCGATGGCGATGTTGGTGAAGGCGTCGGCGTAGTCGGGCCGGAGTTGAGCGACCTGTTGGAATGCCCGGACGCTCTCGGCATACTGCTGGGCGTCCAGCATGGCGATACCGTAGTTGTTCCAGCGCATCCAGATTTTGTTGTCCTGTGGATCGACGGCGGGAGGATTGTCACCGAGGATGAAGGTGCGTGTGCGTTCTGACATGGTAACGACTGGCATCTCGTAGTGCTTGCCCATCCCGAAGTCCATGAAGTGCTGATCGAAGCGGCGATAGTTAACCTTCGCGGTGACGGTGATGGGTCCAGTCGCGTCCGGGGGAACTTTGAATTGGTAGCGGACGACCTGGGAGCGACCGGAGGCGATCGTGTTGTTGTAGGCCACGACACGATTGTTCCAGACCTGATGGAGATCGTTGATCGTTCCTCTGGTGTTTACGAGGCGATTGGTAAAGCTGTGTGCGCGGGGATCGAGGTCGCCGTTGGGTTGAATAGTGCCAGAGTGCATGAGGGTGTGGCCGGCTTCGTCTTTAGCTTCAAACTCGACCCAGCTCTCGTACATGTCGCGCTGCTCGGGTACGTGGCTGTGAGCGATGCCTTTGTTCTGAATGATGATCGTGGTAGTCAGGACATCGCCAGGTGCGACGGTGAAGTTTTCGTTGCCTAAGGGGGCGATGATCTTGTGTTGATTTTTTTCGAGGCCGAAGATGTCTACGTTGAAGACGCCGGCCTTGAGGAAGGCTATGGTCTTCTCCATCTGAGTGTCGTAGTTGTAGAACTTCGGGATAACGGTGTTAGCGCCGAGCCAACGATGGGAGGCGAGTTTTCCTTCCTTGGCTCCTGAGTCAGAGGTGGTGAGATCTTCGCGGGTCATGTGGCAGGTCTGACAGGTGGAGATCTGATCTTTGACGTAGAAGGGAAGGGGCGACTGTTTGGCGAAAGAGGAGAGCTGCCACTCGTCGGAGAGGAAGATCGCGCGTTGCCATTTATAGTCGTTCAGCTGTTTGGGAAGGGCAGCTTTATGACATGCCGCACAGAAGTTGCTAGTGCGGTAAAAGTCTTTCATCACTGCTTTGGAATGCCGGTCGAGGTGAGTGAGGATCTCTTTGTCAGAGACATCGCCGTAGATGGGCTGGTTGTTCTCGTCGAGGAGAACGGTTGGTTGTGCCAGCACGTAACTGCCGGTGCCACGGGCATCGACCTTCTGGATGGAGTGGCAGACGGAGCAGGTGATGCCATCTTCATCGAACTTACGATTGACCGGTGAGCCCTTGGTCAGCGCTCCTGAAACCAGCGCGATGGGATTGTGGCAGCCTTCGCAGTGCCGGGTGTATTCGATGCCTTTTTCGGCTGTCAGCAGGCCGGTGTTTCTGATGTACCAGGGCGCTCGAAACGAGTTAGCGTGAGCGGACTGGCGCCATTCGGCGTGGGCTTCCTGATGGCAGTGGCTACAGTATTTTGCGGTTGGAAAGGCTTTGGGATTGATGAACTGGCCGGTGTCGGTGGTTGCGTTGGACGGCAGGAATGGCTGATCAGCGCCAAATCGAAAGTTGTAATGCTCTTTGACTGTTTCCGTGTAGACCTGACGCTGAGCACTGGTTGTAACAGCGTCCGAGGCATGGGTCCCATCAATCTTCAAGGCCATGAAAAATGAGAAGGTAGCTCCGCAAATTGCCGTACAGAGGAGGATGCGACCAATCCGGCTGTATGGCTTTTTCATAGGAGAAGTGATTGTAACGATGCGTGAAGAGGGTTCGCTATCGTTCTGCGGGTGGAAACTTACATCAATCAAAAGTTTGAGTCCAAAACTTTGAGGCTGTTAGATCTTTGTTCCTTTACCTTCTGCCAACGTGACTATCTGGTCGACCTTCGTGACTGGGAATTTCTCTTTTGCTCCACTGGGCCAGTGAACTTCGATTGAATCAATTGTGACGGCGTCACCAAGGCCGAAATGAACGCGAGGGTCGTGAGTGGAGGCGAAGCTGCCTCCCGAGGTTATATCACCACGCTGTTTTTGGCCGCCAGCGGTGAGGTAGACCGTAGAACCGATTGCGTCTCGAGGGCTTTTGGGTCCGCCTACGAGTTTTAGCTCGATCCAATGGCGGTTGTCTGCGGACAAGTTACGGAGCAGGCCCGGATGGTGGTCGAGTGCGTTAATGACAACATCCAATTTGCCGTCGTTGAATAGATCTCCGACGGCCATTCCTCGGCCGGTGTAAAGAGCGGCGAGTGCGGTGCCTTCGACCGCGGGTTGGAGATCAAATTTTTTGCCATCGATGTTACGGAAGAGAAGCGGGCGCTGTGCCCAGGTAGTTCCCCATGTTGTGTGGTCAACCTGCGGATAGACGTGGCCGTTCGCGACGAAGAGGTCCTTCCATCCATCGTTATCGAAGTCTAAAAAGGCAGTGCCCCATCCGAGGAAGGGAATTGTGGGCTCCGCGATTCCCATTTGGTAGCTGATATCGGTGAAGTTGCCGCTTCCGTCGTTGCGATAGAGCGGGTTGTAGTCGTCTGAAAACGTTGTGTTGTAGATGTCGAGCAGGCCGTTGTTTCGATAGTCGCCCGTTGCAATGCCCATCGATGCGGTTTCGCGGCCGTTCTCGTTGAGAGCGTATCCGGAGGCGTAGCTGGCATCCTCGAAGGTGCCGTCGCCTTTGTTGATGTAGAGATAGTTTGGTGTGGAATCGTTGGCGACGAGAAGATCGAGTTTGCCGTCGTTGTTGACGTCGACGAAGACGGAGGCAAAGCCATAGTAGCCGTTCTTGTCGGCGACTCCGGCTTTTTCGCTTACGTCGGTGAAGGTTCCGTCACCGTTGTTGTGGAAGAGGTGGTCTGGTTCGCCCTTTAGGCCGCGTGGGCCGCACATGACTTTCACCCCGCGAAACTGACAAAAGCTGTAGGACACATCTTTGCCGCCGGAGTCCGGTTGGTTCGCGACGTCATAGTGGACATAGCCGGGGACAAAGAGATCGAGCCGACCGTCGCCGTCGTAGTCTCCCCAGGTAGCCCCAGTGGACCAGTTGCCGAGAGTGACCCCGGCCTTCTCTGCGACGTCGGTGAATGTGCCGTCGTGATTGTTGTGATAGAGACGGTTCTGGCCGAAGTTGGAAACGTAGATGTCGGGCCAGCCGTCGTTGTCGTAGTCGGCGATGGCGACGCCGATTCCCCAGCGGTCATTGGTGACGCGCGCTTTTTCTGCGACGTCGGTGAAGGTGCCGTCGTGATTGTTGTGGAAGAGTGCCGCGTGGGGTGGTGTTGCTTTGCCGCTCATGGCGTCGTAGGTGGAACCGTTGACGAGATAGATGTCGAGCCAGCCGTCGTTATCATAGTCGATGAGTCCGACGCCAGAACCGTTCGTTTCAATGATGAAGTTTTTCTCCGGAGTGCCCATGGTGTGGGTCCATGAGGTTAGGCCGGCTTTTGCGGCGATGTCCTGGAAGATGATGGGGCCGCTCTTTACGAAACCGCCGGCGGTAATGGGCCGTTTCTCTGCGTCGAGGACAGCGGGGTGGGCGCCGCTGGTGTTGGATCCACCCGTGGCCGACGGTTGGCCACCCTCCTGTGGTTGGTCAGATTGTGTGTCGGTGGAGCGGGAGTTTGGAGCGGTGGATTGGCTAAACGATACTCCTACACTCAAAAAGAGAGTTGCCTTGAGGACGAGGGCTACATGAGGCGAACTACGGCGACGGTGGTGATGAGCGGTCACGAATGTGTCCTTGTGGTTCCCTATTTCAATCTGCAGCGGCAGTCGAGTCCTACACGCATCCTTGGTTCTCTCGATGGATTCAGCATCATGTTTACCATACGGGCCTCGCATGTGATTGGGTTTGTTGTTAGAGATAGCTCGGTTAGTTTGATGCTGGCAGGGGGCGACCCTTTCCTTCGATGAGTTCGATGATGTGATCGATTGATGCGGGAGGGTCGAAGAGTTCTGTCTGACCGTTGGGCCAGCGGATTTGGATACTGGTTAGGTGGGTTTCGAGGCCGAGGCCGAAGTGAAGGCGAAGATCGTTGGAAGAGTTGTAGCTGGACCCGCTTCGGACTTCGTCGACCCAGAGACGGTTCACAGACTTCAGGGTTGCTCGCGCTCCGATGGCATCGCGGTTCGAGGAGGTGCCGATGAGGCGTAACCCAAGCCAGTGGTTCTGATTTTTCGCGTAGTTGACGAGGAGCATCGGTCGATCGCTGAGGTTGTTGATGATGGCTTCGAGGCGACCGTCGTTGAAGAGATCGGCGATAGCGAGGCCTCGACTTGAGCGGGGATCGGCCAATCCAGGGCCGGAGGTTTTGCTGATGTCGCGAAATTTTCCGTTGCCAAGATTGCTGTAGAGGAAGCGAGGTTCGCGGTAAGAGGAGCCTAGTTTGGCGGAGTCCACTTCGGGATAGACGTGGCCGTTGACAACGAGAAGGTCGGGCCATCCGTCGTTATCGACATCGGCGAACATGGCGCCCCAGCCGAGGGCATCGGCGTTGATACCAAGTCCGGCGGCGAAGGTCATGTCTGTGTAGGTGCCGTCACCGTTGTTGCGATAGAGGGTGGAGGTGTCGTCGGAGAAGTTTGTTTTGAAGAGGTCGAGTCTACCGTCGCCGTCGTAGTCGGCCGCGGTGGATCCCATGCCCGCCTGTTCGCGGCCGTCTTCGTTGAAGGCTACGCCGGCGTCTGCGGCAGTGTCTTTGAAGGTTCCGTCGTGGTTGTTTCTGTAGAGGATGGCGGGCGTGGAGTCGCAGGCGACATAAAGATCGGGCCATCCGTCGTCGTCATAGTCGAGGGTAGTGATAGAGAAGCAGTAATGGCCGTTGGTGTGTTCGAAGCCGCTGGGCTTGGTGACGTCTTCAAACTTTCCTCCGCCGAGGTTGTGATAGAGGATGTTCGGTGCGCCCTCGAGGCCGCGGGGACCACACATGACGGGAACGCCTTTCCAGATGCAGCCTGAGGTCTGGCCTGGGGTGGGGGTGTGGGCGAGATCGAAGTGTACATAGTTGGCGACGGCGAGATCAAGTTTGCCGTCGCGATCATAATCGACAAAGGCGCAGCCTGTTCCCCACTCTTTGCCGGTACCGGCAACGCCTGCCTGCTCCGCCACTTCTTTGAAGGTTCCGTTGCCCTGGTTGTGGAAGAGGCGATTTTTGCCATAGCCGGTTACGTATATGTCGTCGAACCCATCGTTGTCATAGTCTCCGACACAGGCACCTTGACCCCATCCGGTTGAGACGAGGCCTGCTTTCACGGTGACGTCGGTGAAGGTGCCGTCATGATTGTTATGAAAGAGATGATTAGTGGGCTTTGCATGGTTCGGTGCGGGAGTTGTGCCGGGCATGTTGGTGCCATTGACGAGGAAGATGTCGGGCCAGCCATCACGGTCGTAGTCGAGAATGGCGACACCCGAACCGGTGGCTTCGATGATGTAACGCTTGGAGTCGACGCTACCGTTTACGTCGCGAACGGTGATACCGGCCTTAAGTGCTACGTCGAGGAACCAAGCGGGGGGAGGGTGATCGGTGGCTGGTGGGTAAGGTTGCTGGCCAAAGGCCGTCATCGCAAACGTCGTGACGACGGCCATTCGAAAGAGTGATCGGAGCTTCATGGCTTCGAGGCCGGAGCCGGTGTTGTCGTTGTTTTCAATTGCGGTGACGTACCCATAGCCACAGTTTTCAGAATCTTTCCGCCTTCCTGTATGACGTAAAGATGGTTTGCTGCGAGGTCGGTGAGCGTGTCTGTCGCTCCGGATGGCCACTTGATTTCGACCGAATCTGCTTTGGTGGAGCCGTCGAGGCCGAAGTGGATACGGAGATCGTTTTGCGAGTAGTAGCTGCCGCCGCTGCGCACTTCGTCGATCTGGGTGAAGGGTTTGGCTGCGCCTGGTAAGGCTGTCATGACGCTGATCTTTGCTCCGATGCCGGAGCGGTTGGATTTTGTGCCGACAGTGCGAATCTTAATCCAGTTCCGGCCGGTGGTTGAGTCGCAGTGAAGTAACTGCGGGAGGCTGTTGATGCAATTGACGACGACGTCCAGCACACCGTCGTTGTCGTAGTCTCCGAAGGCGCAACCACGGCCGGGGGCGGGAGTCGTGATGCCTGGGCCTCCTTGCGCGGTTACTTCTTCGAATTGCCCGTTGCGCAGGTTGCGGTAGAGATATTTGTGTTCAGCGTAGGGTGCGTCGATCGCGGTTCCATCGACTTCGGGGTAGACGTGGCCGTTGCAGATGAAGATGTCGGGCCAGCCGTCGTTGTCCATATCGAAGAAGCCGACGCCCCAGCCGAGATAGCGGGTGTTTACGCCGAGTCCGGACATGTACGTATGGTCATCGAAGTTTCCGTCGCCGAGGTTAACGTAGAGGGAATCGGTATCACCGGCGAAGTTCGTTTTGACGATATCGAAGCGGCCGTCGCGATTGAAATCGCCAATGGAGACACCCATGCCGGCTTGTGGCTTGCCGTCTGGGGAGTAGGCGATGCCAGCTTCGATGGCTACGTCTTTGAAGGTGCCGTCTTTCTGGTTTTGATAGAAGGTGGCGGCGGTGGAGTCATTGGCGACATAAATATCGGGCCAGCCATCGCCGTCGATGTCGGAGACAGCTACCGAGAGGCCATAGGTTCCGATGGTGTCCCACATGCCGGCTTTTTGCGAAACGTCGGTGAAGGTTCCGTTTCCATTGTTGCGATAGAGAATGTTTTTGCCGCCCTGAAGGCCGGGAGGGCCACAGGCTACCTGGATTCCTTTGTAGGCGCAGCCGGCGGCTTCGGGGAGTGGTGCAGTCTTGATGTCGAAGTCGATGTAGTTGGCGACAAAGAGGTCGAGATGCCCGTCGCGGTCGTAGTCGAGAAAGGCGCAGCCGGAATTCCAACGCGTCTTTGATTGGAGAAGGCCAGCCTTCTCTGTGACGTCGGTGAAGGTTCCGTTTCCGTTGTTGCGGTAGAGGACATTTTGACCGTAGTAGCTGACGAATAGGTCGTCCCAACCGTCATTGTTATAGTCGCCGACGCAACAGCCCTGTCCCCATCCGGCACGGCCCAGGCCGGCTTTGACGGTGACGTCGGTGAAGGTGCCGTCGCGATTGTTCTTGAAGAGACGCGAGATGGGCTCCTGACCTTTTGGGAAGCCCTCGAGTCGAGTGCCGTTGACCAGGAAGATGTCAATCCAGTCATCGTGGTCGTAGTCGTAGAAGGCTACGCCGCATCCGGTAGTTTCGAGCAGGTACCGATTTTTATGCTCGCCTCCGTAGATGGTTTTTGCGTTGAGTCCTGATTGACGCGCCACGTCGGTGAAGCTGATGCCGAGAGGAGTTCCGGCGACAGGTGAGGGAAGACCTTTGGGTGCGGGTCGAGGTACGGCAGCGTATGTGGGGCGCGATCCTGGCTGTTGGGGTGGTTGGGGATTTTGATGCGCTGCCAGGGCCAGAACGTCATCGAGCGAAAGAACCAGTGCAGTGGTAGAAAGCGACGTGAGAAAGTTGCGGCGGGACCAATTCAAAAGGGCACTCCTCTGGTAGCTTGACCCGGAACCGGCGTTCGAGGTTTCCTGTTCGACGTGTAATTGTAATCACAAAATTGGGAAGGGCTGAAAAGAGTCTTGCAAGCGCTTACGAGGCGAGAGCTTATCAGTCGGAGGAGGAATCCGTTTCGGCGCTAGTGATGCCTCTATGGATGAGCGGCAGGAGCATCGGCAGGTGAGGCGGTGTTGGCGATGAGCTTCTTGGCTTTTTGTCGCTCGAGGGCGGCGTCGGCACTTCTTCCTTGCCTGTCGAGGGCTTCGGCCAAGGCGGAGTGAGCTTCGCTGTAGTTTGGGTCAGCGTCTACGGCGGTTTGTAACTGTGCAATAGCCTCTGCAATTTGACCTTGTTTCAAAAGTGCTTTGCCGCTATCCAGCGCGAAGTTGGCACGCTGGCGGCTAACAGCGACGCGACTAAGGACCGCGGCTTTTTTTCGCTCGGCGATCGCGCCTTCTGAGTCTCCCTGCTGGCTGAGGACTGCGGCGAGGCTGATATGCGGGCTGGGCTGGTTGGGTAACAGGTCAATGGCTCGCCGTAGCGCGGCGGCGGCCTTTTGTGGATCGTTGTTGTTCTTATAAACATTGCCGAGGAGAGCCCAGGCATCGCCGTTATCGGGGCGCAGGGCGGTGGCCTTTTCGAGTTCAACCTGTGAGTCTGCGAAGCGTCCGAGTTGTAGATAGAGAACGCCGAGCGTGTATGGCGGATCGGGTAGCTTCGGATCGAGTTCTTCTGCGCGTTCGAACTCTGGCACGGCTGCGGCCGGATTGTCTTTTAGCTTCAACGCTAGTCCAAGATCGTAGTGGAGGTGTGAGTTGTCAGGTTCGATACGGAGGCCTGCACGAAACTGCTCGATGGCGTGATCGAGGTCGCTTTGTTGAAGGTAAGCGACGCCGAGGTCCTGAAGCAGGGTCGCATTCTGCGCGTCCATCGCAAGGGCGTGAAGGTAGAAGACGATCGCCCCTTTGGCGTCGCCCGTCTGCACGAGCGCGAGTCCGAGATTCGTAAGTGCGGCGGAATCCTGAGGGCGTGCTGACACGACCTGTCTGAAGAGGGGGAGAGCTTCCCGAGGGTTGTCGTTGGCTTGCAGGGTAAGGGCGAGTTCGTATTGGATGTCCGTCGATGAAGGATTGACCGCCAAGGCCTGTCGTAACAATGTGAGGGCGGCCTCTTCCTGCTCGTTTGCGCGAAGGGCGCGGCCAAGCTGTAATACGTACTCGACATTTTCTTTGGCGAGCTCGTTCGCTTTCGTGAGTTCGCTAACCGCAGATGCGGGATTGCCTTGATTCAGAAAGACTGAGCCGAGGTGATAGTGGGCGGATGCCAGCGATGGGTCCAATGAGATAGCACGCTGAAAGTGAGCGGTGGCGTCAGTGTAGTTCTGCTGTTGCGCGAGGATAGTGCCCAAACTATCGTGCAAAGCTGCATTATCGAGTGCGCCAGCGAGAGTTGTCTCCAATTGCTTTTGAGCTGCTGCTGGCTCTCCGATCGCAGCGAGCGCCGCGGCGTAGGCAATGGAAGCCTGCGGCGTGAGCGCCTGCATCGCTTCGCCCTTGGTGCCATCTAGGAGCTGAAACAGCTGCATCGATTTTTGATATCGGTGTAGTTGAGAGTAGGTAATCGCCAGGTTGAGGGTGGCGTCGGAATTCTGCGGGGCGAGTCTGTGTGCCAATTCAAGTTGATCAGCGGCGTATGCAAGATCTCCTTCAGCAAGCAGGACGGTTCCGAAGGCACTGTGCCCGGCGGCAACTTCAGGGGCTAGTTTGACGACCTTTGCAAATTGTATATGTGCGGAAAGAAGATCATTTTGAAGATAGGCTGCCGATCCAACACGGAACGCCTCCTCAGCTTCCTTCACTCTGTCAGATGTGGCGGTTAGTACGGGAGTCGCCGGCATTGAGGTGGTCTGTGCGCGAGCAAGGGGGATTATCGCTAATAAGCTGAAGATCAGAAGCGAACCTGTCTGGAAGAGTTGCATCTCAGCCCGATTGTAATCATGGATGAAGGGGAGTGGTGTCGTTCGTTTCGAGGGACAGGGCAAAGTCGATATAGTCGCGACCTGCATAGAGTCGGTACCCGGTGCCCTCGGGCGCGGGAAGGACCTGAAGGGGAGTGGGCCGGTGGAGGGTGGCGTCCTTGGTTGAATGGATGGAGAAGAGATCGTGGCCTCCAATGTCCATGACAACGAAGCTATTGCCGGCGACGAAGCCGCAGCCGTATGCGCCGGGCGGAAGCCGATGCCCTTCGATGTCGAGGGACGCCTCAGTGATCAGATAGGCTTGATATTTTTCCTGGACCGAACTTGAGTAGCCTGCGGTGTCCACGAGAGTAACAAGAAGCAATGTGTCCTTGTTGAACTGCACTCCGCTTGAGTTTCGCGCTTGAATGGGTGCGCTCTGACCGCGGAAAAAGACTGTCGCGGGCAGAAACTTCTCCGCTTCCGACGCAGTCAAGGTCCTTGGTTTATTCGTAGTAGCTGGATCGCTCTGGTATGAGCTAACAGCCGGAGTTGCTTCCTGCAAAGAGAGAATCGTAATGGAAAATAAAACGATGGAGCGCAACAGTTTATGAAGCATAATCGGCCTCTTTTATCCAGTGGCATCGTACTTGGTTCGGAGACAACACAGCAACATTTAGACTGGAGATCTCTTGGAGATGGAGGACCGATGCGGGCTGCTTTTTCTTTAGTCGTAATGCTTGGCGGAGTTGCGGCCGCTCAGACGGGGATGTTGCGGCCGGTCGATGCTTTTCCGATCAGAGAAGATAGTCTGGCGATTCGGCGTCACGTTGAGGCGGGTAAGCCTTTCACTGTTGCCGGGACACGCGGCACGATGCCCGGGCAACAGGAAGGAACGTTCGAGGCATGGGTGCTTCCCGTAAAGCTGCTTAGCCACTTCGCGATTCGAGCCGATGTGGAAGGGTATTCCGTGCCTATCGATTTGAATGCAGACGCGGCGGAGATCGAGGTATTTCCTGACCATACGATGATCACGTACTCGCACATCGCGTTTACCGTGAGGCAGATTATGTTTGCGCCGGATGACGGGGAGGATGGTACAGGTGCGGTGGTTTTGTTTCAAATTGATTCAACACGGCCGATGGATTTGACATTCAGCTTTACGCCTGAGATGCGGCCGATGTGGCCACAGCGAAGCCAGGGGGTCCCATCGGCTGAGTGGGTGAGGCAGGGGAGTGGGGGATTGTATGTGCTCCATACAGATTTTCCTAATCTTGCGGGTGCTGTAGCGATGCCGAATTCGCAACCGGGAATATTGGCTCCGTATCAGGAGAAGCCGCGGTTCTATCCCTTAGAGCTGAAGGTGCACTACGACCCTAAACGAGATGCGAATCACTACTTTCCTTTGTTGATGGCTGTGGGGACAACTGTGGAGACTGCGACCAATGCGACTCTGCAAGGGAAACTGGAACGCCTGAACGCGGAGTTGCCGCAGATATATGAGAAGCATGCGGAACGATATCAACAGATGCGAGATAGTTTGACGGCGATTCGCACTCCAGATGCTGGATTGAACGATGACTTTGCCTGGGGAGAGGTTTCGATTGAGCAACTAAGAGCGAAAGCGCAACCGAGTGGAGAGCTCGGGTTGGTGGCTGGATATTACTCGTCTGGGGATTCTGCGCGGCCTGGATTTGGTTGGTACTTTGGGCGCGATAGCTTGTATACGCTCTATGCTGTGAATGGATTTGGTGACTTCGGGCTGACTCGTGCTGAACTTGAGTTCCTGATGAAGAGGCAGCGCGAAGACGGGAAGATCATGCACGAATATCCGCAGACCGCGGCGTATTTTGATTGGAAAGATTTTTCTTATGCGTATGCTGCGGCGGATTCGACGCCGTTGTTTTTGACTGCGTTGCTGGATTACGTGCGGACGAGCGGCGATGTTGAATTTCTTCGTCAACATCGCGAGGCAGTTGAAAGGGCGTGGCGCTTTGAGACGACTCATGACACCGATGGCGATGGCATTTATGACAATTCGCAGGGGACGGGTTGGGTAGAGAGCTGGCCGTTAGGAATGCCGCATCAGGAGATTTATCTTGCACTGCTTGATCAGCAGGCTTCGATTGCGATGTCGAAGCTTGCTGGATTGCTGGGTGATAAAGCTGAGGGGGACGCTGCGAGTGCGCGTGCTGTGGAGTTGTCGAAGAAGATTGAGGCTGAGTACTACGATTCTGCGCGGCAGGAATATGCGTTCAGCCGAAATGTTGATGGGACTCTTGACCGCACGGCTACTGTTTATCCGGCGATCGCTTGGTGGAACGGCGGCGAGGGTCTGGCGCATCCGCAAGCGAGTTTTCGGCGGTGGGCTTCGCATGATTTTTCTACCGATTGGGGGCTGCGTGATGTGGGGGAGAGTGAGCCTATCTATGATCCGATCAGTTATCACCAGGGATCGGTGTGGCCTCTGTTTACAGGATGGGAGGCGGTGGCGGAGTATCGTGCGGGACGTCCGCTGGCCGGGTATGAGCACTTGATGCAGAACGCGGATCTGACTATGGCTCAGGATTTGGGTGCGGTGACGGAGTTGTTGTCGGGAGCGTTCTTCCAGCCTTTTGGGCGGAGTACGAGTCATCAGTTGTGGTCTTCGGCGATGGTGATTACTCCAGCGTTGCGGGGTTTGTTTGGCGTGGAGGTGGATGGGCTTTCGAGTTCGGTCTATCTTGATCCGCATCTTCCTGCGGATTGGGATTCGGCTACGGTGGAGCGACTTCATGTGGGTGTATCTGTCTGCTCGCTCGAGTATCAGCGTCAGGGGGCGAGCATGGTGGTGAAGGTTTCGACCGCGTCCGGGTCTGCGGTTCGGTTGACCAGTGCTGTGAAGGGGGCGAAGGTGGCGTCCGATGGGGCGTCGATTGCTTTTGCGTTGCCGCCGGTGGAGGTTGCGGTGCCGCATGGGCTGCCGTTGCCGGGTGCACGAACCGCGCAGATGAAGGTGTTGGGCGAGTCTGCGGATGCACACTCGCTAAAGCTGGAGTTGGAGGCTGAGGCGGATTCCATTGTTGAGCTCAAGGTGCGGAGGAATGCGGCTAAACTCAATCTTCATGTTGATGGCGGGACGATCGAGGCTGCTCCGGCTGGCAGCGCGGCGGGCGTCGAGAAGCTAGTAGTTAAATTCCCTTCTGGCGTTGGCTATCAGGGGCAGATAGTCACGCTTCGCTGGTAGCGGTTATTACACCCTTGCTACCCCCACCCCCCCTATATGCCGCGCGTAAGTTCCTTATTTGGAGCAGTTTACGACAGGTGGTCGTTCGCAAATTCGTCATGGCAAAGGACTTGCGTCCAAATTTGTGCAGCCAAAGGACTTATGGCTACAAACAACAATCCCCGGTTTCTGGCCGGGGATTTGTTTTGCTGGTTTAAGTATAGCGATTTGTGAGGAACTCATACGCCACGCGTAAGTGTTTGCCTGAGTTTGAGTTAGACGGTTGTGGGACTTGACAAGATTTTTTTCAGTTGGGAGAGCTTCGTTATTGCGCCTCGGCGATCCAGGTGGCGTATGGGGCCAGCGTGATCGATTTGGTTAGAGGCGCGTTTTTCAGGGATGGATCGTCGGTCTCTAACGTTTTGGTGGCGCCTTTAGACAGGCCTAATGCGGTGTAGTCGTACTTGAGGGTCTGTGGTTTGTCGGAGAAGTTGAGGGCTACGAGGACGGAGGGTTTGCCAGCGGGGCCTTTGCGCAGGTAGGAGACGACATTTTCGTTTGGGTTGAGCATCTGCATGCTGCCTTCGTATAGCGCAGGGTTGATGCGGCGTAGCTCGATGAGGCGCTTGTACCAGTTGAGCATCGATTCGTGGTCGGGAGTTTCGACGGCGACGTTGACGGTCTTGTAATCGGACGCGACTGGAAGCCATGTAGTGTTCGAGGTGCTGAAGCCTGCGTTCTTCGAGGCGTCCCATTGCATCGGTGTGCGTTCGCCGTCGCGGCCTTTTTGTTTTGGCCAGCCGGTGATTCCTTCGGGATCGCGAACGTCTTCGATACGAGTGGGAGTCGAGGTGACCATGCCGATTTCGTCGCCGTAGTACATCTGCGGCGTGGCGCGCGAGGTGAGGAGTAGAGCCGCCATCATGCGTGCGATGCGCGCCTTCATAGCGGGATCGTTGACGCCGATGCTGTAGCGGTCCCAGAGGCGGTCCTGATCGTGGTTGCCGAAGAAGAAATATGGCTGGCCGTGAGCGGGATTGTTTTCGACCTCATCGAGAAGCTGACGAAATTTAGGGGCGTTGAGTTCATTGACGTCGGCTACCTGGAAGTCCATCGGGAGTTGGACCTCGTCGTTGTTCTTGCCGTACATCTTGGAGAGTTCGAAGATATTGGGCTCGTCGGCTTCGCTGATGAGGACGGGGTTGCCGGGATATTCGTCGATGACCTTTCGCATCTCGCGCAGCATGTCGTGAACTTCGGGGAGGTTGTCAGTGTACTTGTGCTGGATGTTTGGGTCGCCGAAGGCGTTGAGACCCGGTTGAATGGGATCGTCGTGGAGGTTCGGGTCTTCGAAGAGGCGCGAGACGGCGTCGACGCGGAAGCCGTTGACACCTTTATTCATCCAGAAGCGGAGGACGTCCATCATTGCCTTGACGACTTCAGGGTTACGCCAGTTGAGATCTGGTTGCTGTACGTAGAAGTGGTGGTAGTAGTACTGCTTTGTTGTGGGATCCCACTGCCACGCGGAGTGACCGAACCAACTCTGCCAGTTGTTGGGCGGGATGGGTTTGCCGTCTGCGGTGTAGCCCTTTGGGTCGCGCCAGATGTACCAGTCCCGTTTGGGATTGTCGCGGGAGGAGCGCGACTCTTTGAACCATGCGCTCTGGTCGGAGGTGTGGTTGGGGACGTAGTCCATGATGACGCGGAGGTTGCGGCTCTTTGCCTCCGCGGTCATGTGCTCGAAGTCTGCCATGGTGCCGTACATCGGATCGATGGCCTCGTAGTCGGCGATGTCGTACCCGAAGTCGATCTGAGGCGATGGGTACATGGGCGAGATCCAGATGGCATCGACGCCGAGTTGCTTGATGTAGTCGAGACGTGAGGTGATGCCTTTGATGTCGCCGATGCCGTCGCCGTCGGTGTCCTGGAAGCTGCGTGGGTAGATCTGATAGATGACGCCATGCTTCCACCATGGGTCGGAGGTGGTGTTCTTTTGATCGACTGCAGGTGGGACTTGCGTTGCAGTCTGCGCCCACGCGCCCGGTAAGAGACTACCGAGCGCGAGGACTGTGCAGAGCAGATGGTTCGTAATAGAGGACGTGAGAAACCGCTTTTCGTTCAAGAGCGTCTCCTTCTGTCGTGACTGTTGCTATTTGATGGAGCCGATCCATGACGCGTACGGCGGTAACGTGATGTTCTGCAGGCTGGTCGTCCCTTGAAGCGAAGGCGCGTCGGTGAGGAGCGTAGTCACTGCGCTGCCTGTGACGTTCGCCTGTTTGGCGTCGAGTGAGACTGTTTGTGGTTGCGCGGTGAAGTTCATCGTGACGACGATTGCAGGGTGGCCGTCGACTCCTTTGCGAACGTAGGAGAGAACGGAGGGGTTGCTCTCGTCGATCATGATTTGCTCGCCGTCGCGCAGCGTGGGGTCGGTCATCCGCATTGCAATTAGCTTCTTGTGCCAGTTCAGGAGCGAGTTTGGATCGGCTTCCTCGGTCTTGACGTTGACGGTTTTGTAGTTCGACGCGACGGGGAGCCATGTCTTGGCAGCGTCGCTGAAGCCAGCATCTTTCGAGGTGTCCCACTGCATCGGAGTGCGCTCGCCGTCACGGCCTTTTTCTTTTGGCCAGCCGGTGATGCCGATAGGATCCTTGACGTCTTCGCGGCGTGTGGGCGTCGAGGTGACCATGCCGAGTTCCTCGCCTTCCCACATGAGAGCGGTGGCGCGGCTGGTGAAGAGAATGGTGGCGAGGATGCGGGCGATCTCCTGGTTGTGAACGCCGTCTCCGTATCGCTCCCAGGAACGGACGTTGTCATGGTTGTCGAAGACGAAGAGGGGTTGTGAGCCGTTGATCTCGGTCTCGGCTTCGTTGATGAGCTTGCGGAAACGCGGGGCGTCGAGCTTGTCGTGGTCGCCGTGGAATCCGACGAGCATGTCCATGGGGAGTTGCAATTCGTCGTGTTTGGCACCACCGTACCAATCATTGAGCGAAGCTGTGTTGGGGAGATAAGTTTCGCCAATAAGGACGCGGTCGCCGGGGTATTTTTCTATCATGGCGCGCATGCGGCGCATGACATCGTGAACTTCGGGGAGATTGCTGGTGTAGATGTCTTTGAGGTTGGGGTCACCCTGGGCGTTGATGCCGCCGACTTCGGGTTCGTCGCGGAGTTGGGGGTCTTCAAAGAGAGTGGGGATGGCGTCGAGACGGAAGCCGGCTACGCCACGGTCGAGCCAGAAACGCATGGCGTCGAAGCAGGCTTTTTCGACGGCGGGGTTGCTCCAATTGAGGTCGGGCTGCTGCTTGTAAAACTTGTGGTAGTAGAACTGGTGGACGGCGGGGACCCACTCCCATGCAGAGCCGCCGAAGCCGGATTCCCAGTTGTTGGGTGGTACGCGGCCTTCGTGTTCGAAGCGCTTTTGATATGCGGTGACGTTGGGGCCATTGGCGGGGACGCCGTCGTTCCAGACGTACCAGTCATGCTTGGGATTGGTTCGGGAGCTGGCCGATTCGATGAACCACTGGTGCTTGTCCGAGGTGTGATTGAGGACCATGTCGAGGATGACGCGGATGTTTCGCTGCTTGCCCTCGGCGATGAGGTGGTCCATATCGGCGACGGTGCCATACTTTGGGTCCACTGATTCGTAGTCGGAGATGTCGTAGCCGAAGTCGACTTGAGGTGAGGGGTACATGGGCGCGATCCAGATGGCGTCGACGCCTAGACTCTTGAGGTAGTCGAGGCGCTGGGTGATGCCGTTGAGATCGCCGATGCCGTCGCCGTTGGAGTCCTGAAAGCTGCGGGGATAGATCTCGTAGATGACTGCGTGTTTCCACCAGGGGCCGTCGTCGTGATGGGAAGCGGCGGTCGTTGCCTGCTGTTCCTGGCAACGTGCGATGCCTGCTGAGTTCCATGAAACGGTGGCGGCCAGTATCGCGAGAGTGGCAAGGTGACGCAACCAGGTAAGAGATGATGCGTTGCGATGGCTTTTACTGTTGGTCAAGTCGCGCCTCCCGGAGTTCGCAACACTATAGCATTTGGCATGTGGGTTGGGACTGATGGTCATAGCATTTAGGTTACGACCTAACTGGGCGGGAACAGGTTTGATTGCGGAAATTTAGCTGAGTTTGTGGGCTGAGGATGGATGGGTTCCGCAAGAGCTGCGAAGGACGGTCTTGGTTTGCAGGAGGATGTCGCGTGTGGGAAGATCGGGTTTCTCCAAGCGCTGGAGCATTGTCACGAGGGCCATGGCACCGATGTCGCTGCAGTTTTGATGCTGCGTGGTGAGAGGAACTGGCAGAAGGCTGGCGTATTTCACGTCATCGATTCCAACGATGCGAATATCGTGCGGGACACGTATACCGCGAGTGGTGAGCCCGTGCATGATCCGAGCTGCGGTTATGTCGTTAGCACAGACGATTGCGTCCGGACGGCTGTCTCTGAGCACGGTCTGCAGAAAGTGATGATCCTCCGGATCGCCGATGCATACGAGGTCTTGTTGCTGGGTGAGTCCGCGAGCGAAGAGAGCTTCGCGATAGCCGGCGATTCGTCCGTGAACGGTTGAGGCAGACAGACGCCTGGCGACGAAGGCGATCCGTTTGGCTCCATGAAGGATGAGGTGCTGGGTGATGAGGAAACCCGCACTCCGATTGTCGATGCCGACGAGGTCATACTTGGAACGAAGAGGATACGGCGCGTAGCACCGGTCGAGAAGCACGACCGGGATGCCTGCGCGATCGAATGCGGATGCGATTCGCCGGTTGACGATGTCTTTTTCCGGCGTGAATTCCAGCGGTGCGAAGAAGACTCCAGAGACCTTTTGCGCGATGTACTTGTGGCAGAGTTGCTCTGCCTCCTTCTGCTGTTGGGCTAACTCGCCCATAGAGTGTCCCCACAGGAGAGAGTGCGGCTTGGAGAGAGGAGATCGCATCATGCCGTTGCAGATTGGTTCGAAGATTTCGGTTCTGCCGAGATCGGGAATCAATAAACCGAAGACGTGATCGGTTGAGGCAATAGGTGCGAGAACGTGTGTGCCTGAGCCGGGATGGCGGGATACGAGGCCTTGCAGCTGAAGTTCTCGCACTGCTTTCGCTACCGTGATGCGCGAGGTGTTATAGCGTTTTCCGAGTTCGGCTTCGCTTGGAAGACGATCCCCTTTGTGCAGAGTGCCACTTTTTATGGCTGAATGGAGGTCCTCGTAGACCAGACGATATTTCGGCGTATCAGCCGTCTTTTTCTTGTTCTCTGAGGGAATTTCTGGGTTGCTGGTTCCCGGCTTAGCTTCTGAGCGAGCGGTCTGACTACTCTTCATACAATCCATCCTGAAGAAATCGTCCAAGCATAATGTCCTGAATGTATAGACAAAGATAGCCCCAGCTAACCTGTACTTGAGTCGCTAATAGAGCCGGTGGTCAACCTTTTGGTTGATATCTCTTTACATCCGACAATTTGCCGGGCTTTCAGCTCCTGTAGGCGTAAATGGTTATTCAGTCATCAGCTTGGCGGGTGATCGAATCTGGAGTGCGTTAGGTTGTTCGTCGACTAATGGTCGGACCACTCGTACTGCTTTTATCCCAATTCTTGTATCTCCGTTCGGAATGTCAATAACTTGCAAAAATCAACCAATCAAGTTGTTGACATGTGGTGAACCTCTCGGTTATTTTCGGGCGACTCAAAAAGTGTGATCCCGTCGCAATCGAACGCGATGAGAACTAAGGGCCCGGTCAGGAACGTTCGGCGGATTTCGGCAGCGGTTACAAAATGATTGCCAACAGCTAGCGAATGCAGCAACTTTTTGGAGGTTCGTATGAGATTTGTGACGCGCGTAACGGTGGGGTTGCTATTCGCTGTGTGTGTTCTGGCGTTCTCGCCAGTTGCCTATGGCCAAGCGGTCTATGGTTCGATCTTCGGCTCGGTCGTCGACACTACAGGTGCCGCGGTTCCTGGCGCGACAATTACCGTCACCGATGAGGGGAAGGGGACATCGGTCACTGCAACTTCAAACGCGAGCGGCGAATTCACGATTGAACATCTCATCCCAGACATTTACGACGTTACAGTGGCGGCGCAGGGTTTCAAGGGATTTTCGCAAAAGGGCATTCAGCTGTTTGCCGATACGTCGACCAAAGTTGTTGCCGCGATGACGGTGGGTGGATCCGATCAGACTGTTGAGGTCGATGCCGATTCGGTTCCACAGTTGAAGACGGACCGTGCCGATGTGTCGACGATTTTTAGCACGAAAGACATTGGTGATCTGCCAGTAGGTCAGCGTAACTTTACCAACCTCCAGTTGCTTCTGCCTGGTGCGCAACTCCTTGGTTGGAGCCATGCCCCTGACGAAAACCCACAAGGAAGCGCACAGATTCAGGTGGATGGACAGGCCTTCGGTGGTGTGGCCTTCCAGCTGGATGGTACCGATAACCAGGATCCAATCCTCGGCATCATCGTCGTCAATCCGAATCTGGACTCTCTTTCAGAGACCAAGATCACGACGCAGAACTTCGATGCTGAGTTTGGTAAGGCGGTCTCGTCGGTTGTGACTGCACAGACGAAGTCGGGCTCGAATAAATTCCATGGCTCGGCCTTTGACTATCGGATTAGCACCGCAAATCTCGCGAAGGACCCCTATACTCAATTTCCCGCAGAGGGAAATTCAGCAGGTAGTGGCATTGCTCCTGGTCTTAAGAACCTGTTCGGCGGTTCTATCGGCGGCCCGATCCTAAAAGATAAGTTTTTCTTTTTTGGCGACTACCAAGGCGCGCGCCAGAGAGTTGGAACTACTTCTTCAACTATCGTTCCAACATCGCTGGTTACATCTTCCTGCTTGAGCGGGAACGGTTGCAATTTCAGCGAATTTGTTAATCCCGGACTAGGTCTGAACTATCCCGTCTACCACGTTGTCAACGGCCAGACAGTGCAATATCCGGGAAACATCATTCCTCAAAGCGATCTTTCGACCCCGGCGCTGAATTACATCAAGGCGATTGCCCAATATGCTCCAAACAAGATTGGAGCTAGCGGTTTGCTTGATACCTACGTCCAAGGTGGAACGGGTATCTTCAACAGCGATCAGTGGGATGTGCGTCTTGACGGACAGATTACACAAAAGGCACATGCGTTTGTCCGCTTCAGCCGGTTCACCGATACTCTAACCGGAACTCTGCTTCTTGGTGCGGCAGGCGGACCTGGATTTGGATTGGGTGGATATGGCGGAAATTCCGCGGGCGCAAATGACAGCACAGCTGCGGGTATGGACATAGCCGTGAGTTCGTCTCTCGTTACGGATTTTCGGCTCGGTTACTACCGCTACAACATTAATGATCAGAAGTTCGACGCGGGAACGACCGCGGCTTCCGATCTGGGTTTTGGCGGCCTCAATACCGCGGATCCGATTACCAGCGGCCTGCCAGGCTTCCAGATCAATACGTTTACGGGCAACACTCAAACGGAGTGGGGCGCTGGTCTCAATATCAACCGCTGCAACTGCCCTCTGATCGAAAAAGAAGATCAGTACCAGATTGTGAACAACTGGACGAAGACTATCCGCAATCACTCGGTGAAGTTCGGAGTTGATCTGCGATATGCACGTAACCTTCGAGTCCCGAGCGACGTCGATCGTACCGGATTATTCAATTTCAATGGAAACGCTACTGCTCCCTCCGACGGGTCGACTCCCGGGCTGGGCATCGCCTCTTTTGTGAAGGGCGATGTAAATACCTTCAATCGCTATGTCAGCACTTCGACAAATGCGAAAGAGTTCCAGAAGCGCACCTTCTTCTACGCACAAGACACATGGAGAACGACCCCCAAACTCACGCTGAACCTGGGAGTGCGGTATGAGCTGTACTTCCCCGAGGTGGTCAACGGTGTGGGTAACGGCGCTCTTCTGGATCTAACAACTGGTTACCTGCATGTTGCCGGAGTAGGTGGGGTCCCAACAAACCTGGGCTGGCAAGCAGGGAAGAATACCTGGAATCCGCGTGTTGGTTTGGCGTACCAGGCGACTGACAAAACTGTGGTTCGTGCTGGCTACGGCCGAAGCTTTGACCTGGGCGTATTCGGCTCAATTTTTGGTCACGTAGTTACCCAGAACCTTCCTGTCCTCGCTAATCAGGCAATTACTGCGTCGGGTTCTAATGCGGCAAGTTATGCAAAGCCGTTTGACCTTACTACGGGTCCCGTTCCGAATCAGACAGTAGCTGTTCCTTCTAATGGCCTGCTGCCTAACCCCGGTTCGTTGGTGAGCACGAAGGCGCGTCCCAACCCACTAAAACTGCCTACGCTCGATGCGTGGAACATGAGCGTCCAACAGTCCATCACTCCCACGTTGTCGTTGACGTTGGCTTATGTAGGTAACAAGGGAACTAATACGCTGAGTGCAGGCGACGGGAATAATACGAATCCAAATGAGCCTGGAATTTTCCTTCCGGCAGCGGACAGCGTTACTGGAACTCCACTCCACTATGACCCGAATGGCGGCAATTGCTGGCCGCTGGGACCGAATTGCACCGCTGCAAATGTTATAAACCCGGCGACTGGCGCGGTATCTACGCAAAAGTTCCTGGAACGCTACTACGGCGGCGTGCTCCCGGCTTGCCAGGATCCTAACTATTCACAACCTACCGGCGAGGGTCTTGCTCCCGGGGCTTGCGGATGGAATCAACCGATTGGGTACTACGGAGACAATCAGAACACGCACTTCAACGCGTTACAGGTAACGGTTTCAAAGCAGATCTCCCACGGACTCTCGTTTACGGGGAATTACGCCTGGCAGCGAGGATTCAACTACAACAACAGTTACGCTACATGGTTGAAAAGGGCTGCCTACGGTCGGGACGATTCGATTCGTGAACAGCAGTTTGTGATCTATGGTCTTTACGAGCTACCAGTGGGTCGCAATAAGCTTTTGCTTTCTCACTCATCGCGATTTGTAGACGAAATTGTTGGAGGATGGCAGTTGAGCCCCGTTCTCAACATCTCGAGCGGTCTTCCATATAGCCTCTCGATGGCCAACTGCGCCTCGTCGGTTGGTGGAAGCGGCATAGGCGACAATAGCGGCCATCCAACTGCGGCTCCGTGTTATCCGGTGGGAAATCCAGGCGCTTTCAATCCAAAGCAGGGATCGTTCAACCCAGTGACTCACTCAAGGCCATATTTCTCGGCTCTTCCTGCTCTATGCCCGGGAACGGGATCCTCTTCCGATGGTTTCACTTGCCCGGGTCTGGATCAGATTGGAACCACCGGTCGTAACAGCAACTTCGGTCCGCACTTCTTCAATACCGACCTTGCAGTACAGAAGACTTTCCCAATCAAGGAGAGCATCGCTGCCACATTCCGAATGGATGCTTTCAACGTCTTCAATTACATCAGCTCGGGAACTCCAAATGGGAACTCCAATAGCCTCAATATTGACAGCAATGCTGCCATCACAAATGGTATTGGAGGTAATGGTATTGGGCCAGTTGGGGCGTCGAGTCCGCGTCAACTTGCATTTACCGCTAGAGTAACTTTCTAGATAGGCGGCTTACGAAGAGGGGGGAGCTTCGGCTCCTCTCTTTTTATTTGAGTTACACTCGGTCCGGATCTTCTATGTGCAGTTCGTTCAAAGTAGCCTTACTTCGCTTTCTGTTCCTTCCGGCGGTGCTGTCCCTACCACTTGGATTTGCGCAGTCCTCTACATCAAATGCACCTACAACGCCGACGCCAGATGCAGCGGTTTCCGCACCAGGAACTGCTTCTATCGACGCTTCTTCGAATCTGGCGCAGTTGCGAGCGATGATTGATCGGGGACGTTCTGACGATGCCCTGAAGCAATTGGACGCATTGGCTGTGAAACAGCCGGTGGCTGCAGGAGTGAATCGGCTGCGTGGTCTCGCGCTGTACTCCGAGAATGACTTTACGGATGCGGATCTTGCGTTTGCGAGTGCACTGAAACAGGACCCTCACGATGAAGAATCGGCGCAGCTCCGCGGGCTGACGTTATATCGAATGGGCCGGCCGGCGGATGCGATTCCTTTGCTCGAGTCCGCTTCGAACTGGAACTCGCAGACCAGGATCGATCCAAACTATGTGCTCGCTCTTTGTTATCTCGATACGAGTCAATACGACAAGGCCCGTGGGGCGTTTGCGACGCAGTACGGATTTCCGATTGATTCGGCGCCGGCTTATCTTCTGGCCGCTCGAATGCTGTTGCGTCGGGATTATCTGCCAGTGGCTCAGCAGTTCGCGACGAAGGCGCTGGAGTTGGACCCCCAATTGCCGCTTGCACACTCTCTGCTTGGCGAAGTCGCACTCGCGGGCGAACATTTGGACGTAGCTGTTGCAGAGTTTGAGAAGGAACGGGTGCGCAATCCGCTGGACGGCAGTATCTACGATCGGCTGGGGGACGCTTATAGCCGCGCCGGCGACTATACGAAGGCGCAACAATCCTTACAACGTGCTTTGCTTCTGGAACCCAATTCGACGGGACCCTATATTCTGCTGGGAAAGGTTTTGCTGAAGCGGCAAGATCCCGCGAGCGCGTTGAAGTATCTGGAGCGGGCTGAAAAGATGGACTCGAGTAACTACATAACTCATAGTCTGCTGGGACAAGCGTACCGGTCGCTCGGCAGAGCAGAGGATGCCAGCCGAGAGACTGAAATCTCCCACAAGATCCAAGCTGCAAGTGAACCTAAACTTGAAACGCTTCATTGAGGCCGGACGATACTTGTCGCGGAAGATGCCGAGGCGGGTTTATCGCAGGTTGAGTCTTCCCGATGGAATGGCCCGTCTTTCTAAAATGAGAGTAGATCCCCGTGGGCGAATGCTAGTTTTCCGACGTATGGGTACGATCTTTTCTCTCGTCTTGTTGGCGGTTTTTTATTGGGTGCCGAAGGCCCGAGTTCGCGCCTTTGCTCATATCCGCGAACAAGCTAAAGTCGCTGCGCCACGGGCGAATCCAGACCAGGTTTGTGCGAGCTGTCACAAAGAGATTTACGAAAAGTACGAGCGTACTCCGATGGCGCGAGCTAGCGGGACAGCTATGCAAGGACTGTTGCAAGGGAGCTTCTTTCATGCTCCTTCCGGAATTCGCTATAAGATTTTTTCGCGGGATGGACGGGCATGGATGTCGTATGACCGCGACGATGCGCCGGAGGCATCGAATGTGCGGTCGGTCCTGGATGGGGAGAAGGAACTGCGCTACTTTATCGGCTCCGGACATCGTGGCCGTACTTACCTCTACGAGGAAGAAGGGGAGTGGTTTGAGACTCCCATCAATTTTTATGGGAAGAAACAGTTGTGGGACATGGCTCCAAACTATGGCACAACGAAGACCATGCCAGCGGCGTTGCCTGTCGATTCCAACTGTCTACATTGTCACGCGTCGGCGGTACAGGTGGCGTTGCCCGAAGCTCGTAACCGCTACGCCGGGCCACCGTTCCTGGAGGGGGGAATCGGATGTGCTGCCTGCCATGGGGATGCTTCGAAGCATCTGGAGGTGCAGGGACATGGGCCGATTGTGAACCCAGCTAAATTGGCTGTCCCGGCGAGGGACAGCGTTTGTCTCCAGTGTCATCTTGAAGGAAATGTAGCTGTCTATCGTGCGGGAAAATCACTGGCAGAGTTCCGCGTAGGAGACGATCTTGCGGACTACGTAGTTTACTCCGTAAAGGCAAACGAAAAAACGGGAGGCCATCGGGCAGTCAGCCAGTATGAGGCGCTTCTACGTAGCGCGTGCAAGCGCGCCAGCGGCGATCAATTGACCTGCACGACCTGCCACGATCCGCATGGCTCGCCAGGTCCGGAAGAGCGCGTCAATTACTTTCGCGATAAATGCCTAACCTGTCATACGGGCGCGAAGATGGCGACAGCACACCATCCTGAGCAAAAGGACTGTGCGGTCTGTCACATGCCCACACGTGAGGCTGCTGACATTTCCCATGAACAGGCGACGGACCACAATATTCAACGGCGACCGCACTCAATGTCTTCTGACGTACGGTTTCTGGATGCTGCAGAGGAGGACGATCTCGTGCCGGTTGGTAAGGTATCGGCTGGGGATAGAGAGATGGGATTGGCGTACGCACAATTAGCTGAGAGCGGGAATCAAAAAGATGCGGAAAAGGCGTTACGTCTTCTACTCAGAGCTGAAAAAAACGGTGCAAGTGACGTCGAGCTGCATACGAAGCTCGGATTTATCGAACAGATGTCTGGTGACAAAAGCGATGCTCGTAAAGAGTATGCCGATTCGTTGAAGGAAGATCCGTATGACGCTACGGCGTTGGGAAACCTCGCGGTTTTGGACGCGATGTCGGGACGCACTGCCGATGCGGTCGATCTGTTGCGGCGAGCGGTGGAGGCTGATCCGAGCCAGATAACGGCTGGGCTAAATCTGGCGTTCATCGAGTGTAGGGTTGGCAATAAAAAGAGAGCCCTAGAGATCCTGACTGGGCTGACCCGATTTGACCCCGACGATCCTACGCTTCGACAGTTTCTGTCGTCCGGTACATACGCGGGCGAACGATGTCTCGTTGGCTAGAGGAGTGTCCGAAGAGAGAGTAGAGAGGAAGATGGTTAGGACAGTCTGGAATCCTATGCTCGCTTCGCGGCCGGATAGTTAAGATAATTATTGCCAGTTAGAAACTGGATTTGATTTCGACAGACACAAAGCCATTTTGTGTTAGACGCTTGAGCAAAATGCTTGCCTGAGCAGTGGGAATGCTGTTTACTCGGAGAGCGATGCGGCGCCCTCTGTTTACAATCTGTATGTTTGCTTCTGCGGTCATCTATGGAAGCCTGTGTCGGGCACAGAAAATGCAGGTGCCCTACGGATACTATCTAAACGGCGAACCTGTCCGAACCCTTGCTCCGTCAGGTGCCTCCGCTGTTGTTCTTTTTTTTGCGGCGTCCGACTGTCCCATCTCCAATCGCTACGTGCCAGAGATGCGACGCATTGAAGAGGAATTTGCAGCTCGGGGCGTAGTGCTGTGGTTCATTTATCCGAATTTTGGAACGACTGCCGATGTTGTGAAGCAACATAAAGCAGTATATGGTCCTGAAAATCACGTGCTGCTTGATCCAGATCATCGGCTTGTTACTCTTGCTCACGCCAAGGTCACACCTGAGTCTGCGGTTCTTATTCCGGAACCGCGCGGCGGTGAAACTTATCGTACTGTGTATCACGGGCGTATCGATGATCGCTATCTTCGTCTTGGACAGGAGCGGCCTAAGGCGACTCAACATGATCTGGAGAGAGCGATCTCTGAAGTTCTCGAAGGTCATGTTGTTCAGCAGCCAAGCGGGCCTGCTGTGGGCTGCGGAATTATAGGACACCCATGACATCACCAGCCGCGAAACACGTTTCAGCGACACTCTTATGTGCCGGTGTATTTCTTGCGCTTTGGGCTAAGCTGTTTCATGTTCGCGTTCAGGCTGCTACGGCTCCGGTTACTTTCAGCCGGCAGATCGCTCCGATCTTATATAAGCAATGTAGTAGCTGCCATCATCCCGGGGGCTCTGGTCCGTTCAATTTGCTTTCCTACGCAGATGCGAAACGATGGGGAGTACAGATTAAGACTGTTACTGAAAGCCATTACATGCCGCCCTGGTTGCCTGAGCCGGGCTTCGGCAACTTTGCTGATAGCCGTCGACTCTCCGCAGAGGATATCGCTTTGCTCAAGGAGTGGGTGGAGGGTGGGATGCCCGAGGGTGATTCCCGAGAGGCGCCGAAAGCACCTGTCTATTCGGGAGAATGGCAGCTGGGGACGCCCGATCTTGTTTTGAAAGTGCCCTCACCGATGCAGGTTCCTGCGTCTGGAACTGATCTCTTCCGCAACTTCATTCTGCCTGTGCCGATCACAGAGACCAAGTACGTTCGAGCGATGGAGATCAAGCCTGGCGCGGCACAAGTAGTGCACCACGCGAATATGCTGATCGACCGTACTGCCTCATTGCGTCGTCAGCATCCCGATGACTGGATACAAGGAGTTCCTGGCATGGAGCTCACGGTCGATTCTGGCGAGGCATTCGATCCTGACAGTCATTTTCTCTTTTGGAAGCCGGATTCTCCGGCTCTTGTCGAGCCGAGCGGCATGCCTTGGCGGATTGATCCGGGTAATGACTTGATTTTGAATATGCATCTGAAGCCCACGGGCAAGGTAGAGACTTTGCAAGCTACGGTGGGTCTCTATTTTTCGGACAAGCCTGCTACGGCACACCCTATGCTTTTGCAGTTGGAGCATGATAGCGCTATTGATATCCCTGCTGGAGACGCGGCGTTTGTTATTGAAGATGAGCTTAAGCTTCCTGTCGACGTTGATGTTCTGGGAGTCTATCCGCATGCTCATTATCTTGGAAAGAGATTGGAAGGCTACGCCCTACTGCCCAACGGCGAAAAGAAATGGCTGGTTCTTATTCGAGATTGGGATATTGATCGGCAGTCAGTCTACCGATTTCAATCGCCGGTATTTCTGCCAAAAAATACGGTCCTGCACATGCGCTACACCTACGATAATTCGAAGGCCAATGTTCGCAACCCAAACATTCCGCCTGTACGGGTGAAGGCTGGGAACCGCTCTGTCGACGAGATGGGCCATCTGTGGATTCAGGTTTTGCCGCGATCTCTGCCACATTCCGATGAAGATCCGAGGGTCCTTCTCGAACAGGCCTGGATGCAGAACAATCTGCGGAAAGACCCTAAGGATCATACTGCGCTTTACAATCTTGCTTCTGCAGACATGATCTCAGGCGACTATAGGTCTGCTGTCGATCTCTATCGTCGCATTCTGACAGCGACACCGACAGATGTCCGAAGTCTGATTGCCCTTGGAACGGCACTCGACGGCGCTGGAGACTGGCAGCAGGCGAAGGGCAACTACGAGAAAGCATTAGCTATAGATGCTCGGAGTGCGGACGCGCGTTTCGATCTCGCTCATCTTGAGGCTAAACATGAGGACTACGTGGCAGCCGAACAGGAATATCGTCGCCTGCTGGCGGAGAATCCAAAGGACGCTGCTGCACATAATGAGCTAGGTGAAGTGCTCGTTGCAGTTAACCGGACTGCCGAGGCGAAGCAGGAGTTTGAGACGGCGATCAGCATTTCTCCGAATGACTTTGACTCTCTGTACAACCTGGCCGGCGTTGAGGCCGATGACAAAGAGTTGTCTCATGCGGCGGAGTCATTGGAGCGCGCTCTGAAGTTGCGGGACGACGCTGATGCTCATCAGTTGCTTGGGAATGTTTATGCCCAGTCTGGAAGGCTTGCTGACGCGCTGGATCAGTTCAAGGCGGTTCAGACTCTGCGACCACAGGAAGCGGTACCGCATCGGCAGCTTGCGCAGCTTTATTCGCAGATGGGGCAACTACCTGACGCAATAAGGGAACAAAATGAAGCCATTCGTCTGGAGCCAAAGAATGCAGATGATTGGAATAATCTTGGTGTGTTGCACGCTCGCAATGGAGAAGCTGCGGTGGCGCGCAAAGACTTCGAGCATGCTTTGATGTTGGATCCTCAACATGCGGCGGCTCGGGCAAATCTCGCGCGTCTCTGATTGTTGCAACGCCTCCTCGATGCCGTTGCTAGTTAGGTAGCCATCTTTGTAGTGAAAGATAGGATCTGAGTTTGCGCAAATCCATGGATACACTTCTGCAAAAGGGTTTCTACGTCTTGAGGAGTGCGTTGATTGCTTCGATCGCTCTCTCAACCCCTGGATTCTCGCAAGAGCCTTCGGCTGCCTTGAAGAAGGCAGATGCGGCGTATCGTGCGGGGCAAGCTGCTTTGGCTCAGAAGGATCTTAGCGCGGCACAGGCAGACTTTGAGCAAGTGGTCCAGTTGGCTCCTCAGGCTGAGCAGGGACACAGCGCACTTGGTGCAGTTTTGGTGAATCGCGGATATGTGAAAGAAGGGATTCGTGAGCTTGAAAGAGCGCTCGCGATCAAGAGCCCTGATAGTACAGCGCAGCTGAACCTTGCGATGGCATATGGACAGATTGGTTCGTCCGAGAAGGCTATAGTTTTGTTTTCCAAACTGGAGGGGGACTCACGCTTACAGAAGCATGCACTGCCTTCTTACGTGCTGGAGGGGTACGCACGGGCGCTTGCCGCGAATCGACAGTTTGGCCCGGCGATAACGAAGATGAAAGCTGCGCTCGCGGCAGATTCGCAGAACGCAGAGTTGCATGATGAGTTGGGGTCGCTCTATGCACAGCAAAAGGACTGGAACCATGCGCAAGAGGAGTTTGAGACGGCGATTCACTTGAATCCAGATTTAGCTGCTGCGCATTTGCATCTTGGTTTGGCGATGCGGGCCCGAGGCGAAGGGGAAGCGATGCCGGAGATGACAGAGGCTGTGCGACTCGCTCCACGGAATGCGACGATCGCGTTGGAGCTCGGCAAAGCGCTTGTGTCGGATGGAAAGGACGAGCAGGCGATTCCGGTCTTCGAGCGTTCGTTGCAGTTGGAGCCGAAGGCGATTGAGGCATCGTATCAACTCGCGCTCGCTTTGCAGCGATCGAACAGGGTACAGGAAGCGATTCCATTGTTGAAGAAGGTAGTAGCCGCCGAACCAAACAACGCTGAAGCTATGACGAACCTTGGCATGGCGCTCAGTCAAGCGCAGCAGGCTAAAGATGCCGTCCCGGTTCTACAACGCTCGATTTCGATAGCTCCAGAGAGCGTGACCGCGCATCAGAATCTTGCGGCGGCTTATGTGCAGTTGAGCCAGTTTGGCGATGCGGTGGCGGAACTGCATCAGGCACTCAAGCTGGCACCTGATGCGCCACAGCTGCACTATGACCTTGGCCTTGCACTTAAGATGCAGGATGATGCGGCGGCCGCTATACCAGAGTTAGAGACGGCCCAGAGGCTCGACCCATCGGCGGCTGAGGCTCCTTATCTTCTGGGGGTTCTCTACATGCAGGCCGGACGGTATGAGGATGCGGCGCGTGAGATGAATATCTCCCTCAAGCTTCGTCCTGAGAACGGAGATGGATGGGCGACGCTAGGAAGTGTGTACGACAAGTTGAATAAGCTGCCGGAGGCGACGATGGCGTTGCGTGAGGCAATCCGTCAACTCCCTCGCCAGCCTGACCCGCATCTGACGCTTGCGGCGGTCTTGACCAAACAGAATCAGCCTGGTGAGGCAGCTGCAGAACGGAAGAAAGCAGCGGAGCTTATGCGTGGCAATATGAACCGTCAGCGTGCGGAGGTCGCTACCAATGCCGGGAACTCTGCGCTGCGCGGTGGCGATGCGGAAGGGGCCAGTATGCAATTTCATGATGCGTTGAGTTACGACCCGAACTATGTGGAAGCGCATCTTGGGCTTGCAGCAACACTGGAGAAGCAGGGTAAAACCGCGGAGGCGGCGGAGGAGCGTCAGAAAGCTGAGGCGTTGAAGACTACCGGAAATCCCTAATTCTTACGCAAGAGTCCGACACTGACCGAACACTATGTGCGGTGAAAGGTGTTTGTGTACAGTGCCCTGGGCGTTCGCTATAATTCAGCCCACAGCAGACAGGGCAACTTGTTGAGGCACGCTCTAATGCGAGTTGTCCGCGCACATCAATCTGCTGCATACCTTCGGTGTTGGGGCTTGTGAAATTTTGAAAAGACAATTCACTGAACTGGATCGCCGCAAATTTATTGGATCTCTTAGCCGCACCGCACTGGTGCTTCCGTTTGCGGATATTCTGGCGCTGGCTTCGCCGTTGCAACAGCAGACTCCGCCACCAGCAAAGGGCATAGGCCCGCAGGAACGCAGCTACGATGCAAAGCCTGCTCCGCCTCCTCCCGGAGAGAAGTCTCCGATCGAAGACACGCCGCTGGGGGTGAGTTTCGCTGACGTTGCGAAGGAAGCTGGCCTCACAACCAAGACAATCTATGGTGGAGAAGCAAAGAATAAGTATCTGCTGGAGACCACTGGTTGCGGGTTGGCTTTTTATGACTACGACAATGACGGCTGGCTTGATCTGTTCCTCGTGAACGGGTGGCGATTGGAGGGTTTTCCTACGGGTCAGGAGCCACGCTGCCACTTATTCAAGAACAATCGAGATGGAACGTTCACTGATGTAACCGCTGGCTCCGGCCTGGAGCATAAGACGGGCTGGGGGCAAGCATGCTGCGTTGGTGACTATAACAACGACGGTAATGATGATTTGTTTGTGACTTACTACGGGCAGAACGTCCTGTATCGTAATAACGGCAACGGAACCTTTACCGACGTGACGCAACAGTCAGGTCTTATTCAGCCTGGACCGAAGGTGCGCTGGAATACGGGATGCACGTTTGTCGACTACAACCGTGATGGGCATCTTGATCTGTTTGTTGCCAACTATGTTGATTTCGATTTGAAGACTGCGCCGTTGCCGGAAGACGGGCCGTGTACTTATAAGGGAATGCTGGTGGCGTGCGGTCCTCCGGGTCTGCCTGGCGGCCGAAATATTCTTTATCGCAACAACGGCGATGGGACCTTCAGCGACGTCAGCGAGAAGTCCGGAATGTGGACTGCTGTCGGAACCTATGGGCTGAGTGTTGCTGCGTCAGATCTGGATAATGACGGTTGGCCCGACATCTATGTCGCGAATGATTCGGCGCCAGCTACGCTTTATCTGAACCAGAAGGACGGGACCTTTCGCGATATCGCAATCGAGGCCGGAGCGGCACTCTCGGCCGAGGCCAAACCGCAGGCAGGGATGGGGGTTTCGATTGGAGATTATAGCCACAGCGGCAATCTCGACATTGTGAAAACGAATTTTGCAGGCGACACGGATTCGCTCTACACCAACATGGGGGATGCAACGTTCGAAGACCATACCTATCCAAGTGGTTTAGGCGAAAACACGCGGCTGCTCGGATGGGGTGTTGGTTTCTTTGACATGGATAACGATGGGTGGCTCGATATTCTGATGTCGAATGGCCACGTTTATCCCGAGGTCGACAAATCGAAAGCCGATTTAAAGTATGCGGAACATAAGTATCTTTATCGAAATTTGCGCAACGGCCGTTTTCAGGATGTCACGAATAAAGGTGGCCCAGGAATTCTGGAGGATGTACCCGCCCGCGGCTGTGCTTTTGGCGACTACGATAACGACGGGGATTTGGATATCGTGGTCAACTGCATCAACGCGGCGCCTCAGCTTTTGCGTTGCGACTCGACCCTGAATCGAAATTGGATCAAGATCAAACTGGTTGGAGTGAAGTCCAATAGGTCAGGGATTGGAAGCCGCGTAATTGTAACTGCCGCAACAACACCTGACGGGGCGAAGCCTTCGAGACAGCTTGATGAGCTACGGAGCGGCGGCAGTTATTTTTCGCAAAACGATATGCGTCTGCACTTCGGGCTGGACCGGGCTAAAAAAGTGGATTCGGTAGAGATACGGTGGCTTAGTGGGCAGGTAGACGTACTGAAGGATCTTGAGGTCAACCAACTCTATGTTGTTCAGGAAGGCGGAAAGATCTTGAAAGCAGGCCCACTCAAAGAGGGAAAGCGAAAGGCATAGTCGTCTTGATTCGCCGCCGTAGTGCTGGAGGAATCGTAGCTTGGCTGGTTACATCTTTTGTTGACAGCGAGGCAGGGAACGTTCAAACTCAAGCTCCATGCGACTATCTATTCTCAGTCTTGCTGCAATCGTCTTACTATCGTTGCCAAGCCGAGCACAGGTTCCTGTCTTCAAAACGACTCCAGAGGGCAGCGCGATCAAGTTCTATGTTAAAGCCTCCGTCGCTCTCGTCGGAAAATTCGACAAGTGGGATGCCAGTCTGACGTTTAGTTCTTCGGATGTAACGACAGGTGTTTTGGATATCAAGATTGCCGCAGCTACCGTGAACACTGGAAGCGGGGTAAAGGATGGCAAGCTGAAGAGTAAGGATTTTTTCAACGTTGAAGAGGATCCGACGATCGAATTCCGATCAACGAAGGTCGTGCAGACCAGCCCGGACACATTTGACATCATGGGGAATTTTTCCATCCGGGGTGTCTCCCGACCTGAGACGTTGAAACTGACGGTTACGGGCAAGGGCACCGGATCGGGCGTTATCAAAGGTGTTATGGCATTCGATCGCAAGGATTATGGAATGACGAGTGGGATCCCGTTTGTGAAGATCGCCGATCGCGTTGAGGTGGACGTGGACCTGAAGGTACAGCAGGTTAGCGGGCCCCGGCTGGTCTACAAAGAATAAGCTGTTCGCCGCTATTTTGCGTGCATTGCCGTCACTGGCTAAAGCCGCAGGCCAATCCTTCTTTGAATTCAGACGAAATGCAAGTTTAGATAATATTCTCAGGCGCTGGTGAGACCGCGCGAGAGGATCGATCCGCATCTTCTAAGCCTGTCCGCGCAAAACTCGTCGCCTCTTTGCGGAACTTTTTGCGATTTTTAGAATTATGGCTTTGTGAACCATGGGAGTAGGAACGGCTTTTGATGTCGCAGTGGCTATGTCAAACGCCGCCGAGGTGGATCTGGTACACGCGCTTGAATGGTGAATCAATGGTGGGAGGCTGCTTTTGGTAGCCACGAACGGGGGGCGGGGATGTTCCACATTCGTTGCATGATCTTAGCGGGATTGGTCTGCGGAACGGTTTTGCTAACAGCGCTGCCGGGACACGCGTGGCAACAGGATCATCAGAAGGACAACATGGCCGGAATGAACATGAGTGGCGGCAAGGGCAACATGAACGATATGGCTGATATGAAAAATATGGGGCCGAGTATGGCCGCGATGGCCGGCCACATGACCATTACTCCGGTGTGGCCGAAGCAGCCGGGCGATGAAGCGAGGGCAAAGGCGGTAGTGGCCCAAGCGAAGGCGACAATGGAGCGTTACAAAGACTATCGAAAGGCTTTAGCCGATGGATATGTGATCGCGAACCCGAAGCTCGAACAACCGCAGTATCACTTCACCAAAGAGGACAACGCACGAGAGGGTGACCTTCACTTTGACCCAAGCAAACCGACGTCGCTGCTTTATCGTAGAACTCCTTATCAGCAGTACAAGCTAGAAGGTGTGATGTATACGGCTCGGCCAAACGCAACCGAAGCGGACCTGAACGACCGGATTCCGCTCAGTGTCGCGCGCTGGCATGAGCATACTAATTTCTGCGAGGCTCCTGCAGACCGGGTTAAGGACTACGAAGCCGCCCATCCGAAGTTCGGCATGTTCGGATCCATTAACACGAAGCAGGCGTGTGAGTCAGAGGGCGGCATCTTTCACCCCTATATGTTTACCTGGATGATCCATGTCTTTCCTTATGAAAGCGACTTTAAAGACGTCTTCTCGATGAATGACGACGTGGCTCATGTCCATTAGTTGAGTTCGGAAGCAAGTGGATTGCTATCTCGAGATCACAAAGGATTTAAGGTGAGTGCCATCGTAGTAGAACTGCTTTGCGGGGCCCACGAGCTTTTCGTAAACGAAGGATTCGCGAGAGATCGTGGCTTTGGTGCCGTAGAGGTCCTGGTAGTGGCCGGGGCGGAGTTTCCAGACGACGAATGCGTCTGCGACCTGGGTGGGCGGGACGACTACGGCGGTGACGGGAAGATCTTTTTTGAAGTAAACGAGGGTGAGTTTCTCAGTCGGGTTTTTCTGATCGTCCCGCTGGATCGTCGCGACCAGATACGACGACTTCCCTTTGGGGTAGAAGTTTCCAACCGCCACTCCCGGGCATTCGCCTGGATGATTGACCCTGAAGACCTGAGGATCGTTGCCTGAGAGATCCTGCGGTTGGACGATTGTCCAGTTGTCTTGCTCAACGGCTGACCTGACAGACTGGGGTAGATTACCCAGGCAGTCTTGTGCGTAGGAATATGTAGCGAGGCAGATGAAGATTGCCAGGAGCATGCTTTTATAGAAGCTCATGGGATTAGCTTCATACCCGTACTGGGTTTGAGCGATACATCGTTTGGGGGAGGAGAACGTTTTGGTTTTCGCGCAGACGCCCACATCTCCGATGTCGAGATGTGGGGGCGGTGGAATGCCAGACGTCTTTGCCAGTCAGGCGACTGGAGTTAGAGGTTTCGAGCTCTGTTGCCGGTTACAAGGCGCAGGAGCAGGGTAAGGAGGACAGCTCCGATAATGGCTACGATGACGGTGTAGATGAGGCCACCGGAACCGGCATAGCCAAGCTTCTGCATGATGAAGCCGCCGACGATGGCTCCGATGATGCCGATGACGATGTCTCCGATTGCGCCGTAACCGCTGCCCTTCATGAGCTTGCCGGTGAGGAAGCCAGCGATGAGGCCTACGATGATCCACCAAATGATGAACATTTGTGTTTCTCCTTATTGTTTTTGAATTGGGTCTGTGTCGCGTTGCCTGACAGACAAGCGGAGCGGTGTCCGATCGTTACTTGCGGCTCACATCCGTGGGTCTTAGGTGTCAGACCCGTTTCTTTTGCTGCGGGTTGTTTGTCTTCAATAATTTGTGCTCAAATTCGACGATGTCTCAAGAAAGACTCCGGGATTGCGCCAGCGCGGATGGTTATCTAGCGACCGTGGATGGGACGCTTACGTTAGTGTGTGACGTAAGATTGGCTGCGTGATGGCAAATCATTTTTCCTGGCACTCTGCGGTGGTGAGCGCTCTGGAACAAACGACTTTCGGGCGGCTTCTGTCGGCGTTGATTCTTGGCGCTTGTGTGGGTGCCGAGCGACAGTGGCGACAGCGTGCAGCGGGATTGCGCACCAATACATTGGTCTGTTTTGGGGCCGCGGCTTTCGTCGATCTTGGCGTGGCGATTGCGCCGGGAACGACGCAGGTGATCGCGTACGTGGTATCGGGTGTGGGATTTCTCGGTGCGGGCGCCATCATGAAAGACGGCGGGAATGTGCGTGGGTTGAACACAGCCGCGACACTGTGGTGCTCTGCCGCTGTGGGAGCGTACGCCGGTGCGGGAAAGGTGTTTGAAGCCGCGTTTGTAGCGGCTTTGCTGATTGCGATCAATTCTGTGCTGCGTCCGCTGTCGCGGTTTATCGATCGACGTTCTCTGGCGGTGGTGGAGACGCATGCGCTTTACCGATTGAGGCTTGTCTGCGATATGGAACGTCAGGCGGAGGCGGAGTATGAGTTGACTCGCGCGATTGCTGAAACTTCCCTTGTGTTGCGAAAGACGCACGCAGAGCGGGTGGAAGATACGGACCACTCGATTATTCAGGTGATTCTGGAGTCACCTACACATGATGCCAATGTTTTGAATGCGCTGGCGGCGGAGATGAGGGAGCATCCGTGGACAGAGTCTGTGGAATGGACTGAGACCGGAGGCGAGGCGGAATAGACGTTTGGGTTTTCGAAATATGGTTTGGCGCATTATTTTTCTGGCGCGGGATTTTGGTGTTTTTGTGGGGGGTTTTGCGAAAAAGGGTGTTTTTGTGGTGGTTTTTTGGTGGTGAGAACGTGGTGGAATGCGTGGTAAACATGGTGTTTTGGCAGTCACTTTTTCGGTGGCGAAAAATGCGCCAGGTTTTGGGGATTTATTTTTCGGGCTTCCCGTTTTGGGACGCGACGCTGCGTGGGCGTCGCGAGAGCGCTGGTGGGTTTCGCTGTGCGCTATTGAGTTTTTGCTGTTTCGTTAGTGGGTCAGGTTGTTGAACAGGCTCAAACGAGAGAGAACCACCTGTTTCACTGCTTCTACTGCGGATGGCAGGATTTTGTAGGGGACGACTTCGTCTGGGTTTTTGGCGAGGCCTTGTTCGAGGCCACGGCGCCAGGCTACGCGGAGTTCGGTGTTGATGTGGACGATGTTGATGCCCGCGGCGATTGCCTTGCGGAAGTCTTCGTCGTTGGTTGCCGATCCACCGTGGAGGGTGATGAAGGTTTTGACGGCCTTTTTGATCTCGGCGATTCGCGGAATGTCGAGGTGCTTGGTTGCTTCGCCGTGGACCATGCTCGTGAGCATGCCGTGCATGTTGCCTACGGCAGGGGCGAGGATGTCGATTCCGGTGGCGTCGACGTATTGTTTCGTCTGTTCGGGAGAGGTGAGACCGCGGGTCAGGTCGGGGGCTTTGTCGTGTATCTCGGAGCCGGTGCCGATATCGCCGATCTCGCCTTCGATGAGGATGGCGGGGTTGATCGCTTTGAGGGCTTCGACGGCTTCTTTGGTTTGGCGGACGTTCTCTTCGAACGGTAGAGCGGAGAGGTCGAAGACGATGGAGTCGAAGCCGGCTTTGGCTGCCTCGATGGCTTTCGCGAGAGAGTGGGTGTGATCTGCGTTGAGGAAGATCGGGAAATCGGACTCCTCGCGGATGCTACGCACGAGAGCGCCAAGCTGACGCGCACCTAAGAACTCGCGTTCGCCTTCTGAAGCTCCGACGATGACGGGCACGTTCAGTTTTTGCGCGGCAGCGAAGACCGCCTTCAACAGAACCAGGTCGGAGACGTTGAAGTGACCGACTGCTACTCCGTTTTTCTGAGCTTGATTTAAGACATCTCTCAATGCGTGCATATGAGTCTCTCCTGTCTCTTGCTGTGATATCTGATGTGCCACCGACACGTGAAAAGTTTACACCCGGCGCTTCACAGAAATGTGAAAGGCCTGCGTTCGATATTGAGAGTCTTTGACTGAGTTATTGGTTCTATTTTTCGGGGCGGGACTGGTCGGTGAGGGGTTTGACGTCGCCGCAGTTTGAGGAGAGAAACTTTGCGGTGAAGGTTTTGTTCATCTCCATGTTGATGGGATGGTCCTGTGAGGTGCCGACGACTGTGGTGTGGCTCGAGCCGGTGAAGTGTTCGGAGTCGGCGAGCTGGAAGTCGGAGTGAGACTTTGAGGTGGCGTTGGGGCCGGTGCAGGTGGTGTCGAAGGCGATGTGGTTGGCGGTCTGGACCTTGTTGGACATGGTGCACTGGACGTTGGGCGCGGATTTTGTCATGGCGGCGAGATATCCGCTGATGGTGGTTCCGGCGGTGAAGCAGGCCTTGCTCACGATGGGTTCGTTGTCATTGTCATTGAGGCCGATTTTTGCGACGACCTGCGTATTCCAGAGTCCGGGTTTGATGGGGATGTCAGCGAGCTGGCCGGGCAAAGCTGAGACACCGATGAGGAAGAGGGATGCCGTGCAAAGGGTAAGGTGGCGAGAGGGTCTCCGAGGGTTCATTTTGGATGCTCCTGGAGTGGATTGTTACCGGTGCACGGGAGGAGTTTAGCACGTAGGTTGGCTGAGGGTTGGAGCGGAAAAGACGCGTGCTGTAAAAACGAATGCTCACTCATGCGATGAACGGCATGAGTGAGCACCTTGTAGCAGGGCAGCTATTCACTTACATCTGGTTAGCGTGGACGTTCCCCGCCGTGGCTCTCCGGGGCGTGGTTTTCGGGCTGGCGTTGTTGCAGCTGTTGCTGTTGTGCGGTGTGGCGCTGCTCCATCTGCTGGGTCTGTTGTTGGTGGCGTTGCTCCATCTGCTGTTTTTGCGCTTCGTTTGCAGCCTGCTGCGTGGCTCGCTGATGCTCAGCGTCTTGTCTTTGCTGAAGCTGCTGGTGCTCCTGGTTTTGTTTTGCGATCAGCTTGTCTTGCTGTTGCTGATACTTCTGATCGAGTCTGGGGTTTCCGGTGTTGGGTGGCCCGGGCGACTGGTGCTGTTGCACCTCGCTTGCGTGATTAAAGTTTGCCGGTTGAGATACTGCGTTGGGGCGGTTGGCTGGTGGGTGATAGGGCGCTCCTGCTTCGTGAGCGGCGACGACGTCGTGGCCGCTAAATTCGCCGGGTTTCGCGGTTGCGGCGATCGGAGGCTTGCCTTGGTTTGCCGAAGCACGGAGTTGCGGGTTGGAGCGTGCTGCCTGGAGGTGTTGCACTTGAGCGGGAACCGGTGCGAGGTGTCGCTCGCGCTCAGCCGCTTCTTCCTGTGGGGTAGCACGTGCTTCGATGCCACCGTTGCCGCCGTTGTAGCTGACGCGATTGATGACAGTGGTGTTGTGGACGATGGTGGTGTTGTAGGTGTTGTGAATGTTGGTGACGTTTATGTTGTTGACGGTGCGGTTATAGAAGAAGTGGCCACCGTCCCATCGGCCACCCTCGTAGCCATTGCCGAAGTAGCCGAAGCCGTAGCTGATTCCACCGTAAAAACCGACCTGCGGTCCCCAATAGCCCTCATGGAAGAGGAATCCGTTGCCGCCCCAGCCCCACCAGCCGGGGGTCCAAAGATAGCCGACCTGGGGGGCGAGAACCCAGGTGCCTGGAACCCAGTAGTAGTCGCCGTAGTCGGGATCCCAGGCCCAGTAGCCGGGGGTCCAGATGTAATCGTCGCCTGGGCAGAGGGGCTGCGTGTAGACGGGGAGTGCGGGTGGTCCGAAGGAGACGGAGATGCCGATCTGAGCGAAGGCAGTCGAGGAAACGACTGCTAACAGGAAGCCGAGCAAAAGATTTCGAATGGATGGTTTTGTGCGCATCGTGTTTGCTCCTGAGAGAAACTAGCGTTGCTGTTATGAACAGGGGAATTGAGGTTTAGTTGTCGTTTTCTTCGACAAAAACCGGTCGTTCTGGTGCGCCGTAAGGTTAGACCTTTGGAGCCTCTGGTGTCACATTCTTATGTCGTGTTCTCCGACGATGGTGAAGGCGGGGAGAAGGTTGGTCATGATGAGCAGGTCTCGAATTTTTTTGCCGATGTGGCGCAGCTCGAGCTCACAGCCCTTAGTGCGGGCAGAGACGTAGATGCGGGCGAGTGCGCCGAGTCCCATGCTGTCCATGTGGGTGAGGTCTGAGAGGTCGAGGATGAGGCGCGGGTGGGTGGAGAGGAGCTGTGAGACGGGCACGTAGAGCAGGTCGGTAAAGCCAGCTACCAGTTTGCCGTGACAGTGTACGACGGCGAAGCGGCCGCGATCTTCGATCTCGAGCCTGAAGGGTGGTGTGGGGGCGACAGACATGGGCGCGCTCCTTTGGGCCCATTCTATCGTTCAAGGCTGATCGGCCGGTTAGTTTCCTTTGTCGGAGTTGGATGTGTGCTTGCGCAGGACGAACTCCTGCACCAGTGCGTTGGCGATTCGACCACCGGTGTTGATGAAAAAACTGGAGAAGACCAGACCCGGCCCGCGATTGCTATTCGGATAGTAGGTATTGGTGAGGGAAGACGCAATCAGATCGCCGCCCATGCTGGAAAAATTGATCTCGTTCTTGCCATTGTCGCCCCTGCAGATGAATGGGGCTGATATCGCGTGGAGGGCGCGAGATTTGCCACTGCCGGTGCCCTGGTAGAAGTAGCGTGGGTCCTGATGGAGAATCGACGGGAGAAGGCCGCCGCCGATCATGATGTTAGAGAAGCTGTCGGCATAGGCGGCGCCAAAGCGTTGACCATAGCCCTTCCAACCTTGCTGATAATCGGGAGTGTCGGCTGCCTGATTGAGTCCTGCGATGAAGAGATCGCCGGCGATGCTGGCGATGTCTGTGCCAGCTTTGAAGGCGAGTTCGTACTTCATCTTTGGTGTGAGCGGGACGGGGTTCCTCTCATAGGAGACATAGAAGTTGGGGATGATGCCGAAGACGCGTTGCTTCTCTGCTGCCTTGGTCTGTTCGAGAGCGAGCTGCTCCATGGTGACGGCGGTTACTGTCGTTTCGACTACTGCGGCTTTGAGTTTGATGTCAGTCAGTTCAAACTGCTGGCCGGGGCCGATTGTGACGGGAGGCGCGGTCCAATCGCCGAAGCCGTTCGCCTTGATGACAATTTTGTGAGGGATTGTTGGATCGACGTTTTTCAGGACGAAGAATCCGGTCTCGTTCGCTGTAACGGTCTGAGAGTCGCTTGAAGATGGTTCATCGAGGGTGATTGTGGCGTCGGGGATCACGAGGCCATCGACATCGGTGATGTCGCCCATGATGCTTCCGCGCTGCGGTCCGGGCGCGGCGGCACGTTGGCCTAACGCGGCGATCGGAGCGACACCCAGGAGGAGTGTCAAGAATAGTTGGCGGAAGTGCATTCAGATTAGCCCTTTGGCGACGGTCTACTAAAAAAGATGCGGCAGACTTGCTGAAAGGTTCAGGCATTCCTGATTGTTTAGACGAAGGGAGCGCTGTGCATGTTTACTGCTGTGCTTATGTTGAAGATCGCAGGTACTTTATCGGGACTGGCCGACGAGAAGAAATCGGGGCTGGGGTGGGCATTCCGGGCGATTGTTGGTTGAGCTAATGTGGGTGGCGTTGGTCGAGTAGAAGTTGGGTGAGAGCCTGAAGACTCTGTTCGGAGAGGCTGGCGTAGTGACGAACCTTTGCGGGGTGCTCGGCTTCTGCGCAGATGAGGTAGATGAGGTTCGAGAGAGCTTCGGCGTGATTTGCGGCCTTGCGGAGAAATGCGTCGTTGATTGGCTGAGATGAGTTGGTGCCAGGGTCTCTCATTTTGCCCCTTTTTCAGACGCCGGATTCGAGTACGGCCAAAGCCTTGGGTTCTATGGATGCAATCGGTAACCCTTGAGATGTATGGACTTATATGTCTGTTGCGCGGCATTCTGGCGAGGAAGTAGACTTCAAGAACTTTCGCAAGCTCTGGGCCCTGAGGGTTGTACCGTGTCCCGACGAATTATGGTGTGTGGCAACGATGGGCCGCTTCTGCAGACTCGCTTGCTGGTGCTCGAGCACGCGGGGTTCGCTGTGATAGCGGCGTGTTCGCGAGACCAGATTGAATCTTTGCCGCAAGAGCCCGCAGTCGAGCTTGGAGTTCTTGGACATTCGCTTAGCGACGAGGAGCAGGCTTGTCTTGCTGAGAGGCTGCGCGCGAAGTGGCCGAGCGCGAAGATTCTATTTCTGACAGAGGATCGAGTGTCGCTGCAGAAGGTGGCTGAGAACGACTATCGAGCGGATAGTTTTCAGCCTAGTCAGTTTGTGGCGGATTGCAGGGAGATCCTGGGGGCTTAGCGGTTCGTGCTTTTTGCGCGAATGACGGCATCTCAGAATCGAGGTGGGGCTCCTGACTGCTCAGGCTTCGGCGATGGCTGCGATGGAGATTTTCATGCCGGGGATGCGGACCGGTAGTTTTGCGCCTTGTCGCGCGGGTGGGTTCTCCGGAAACCATTTGATCCACTCTTCGTTCATTCCGGCGAAGTCTGTTTCTTCGAGGAGGGTGACGGTGGCGCTCACGACGCGGTCAAGGGAGGTGCCTGCGGCTTTGAGGATTGCAGAGATGTTCTCCAGGCACTGGCGGGTTTGTTCCTGGATTGTTTCGCCAACGATCTTGCCGGTTAGTGGGTCGTGTGGGCTGGTGCCGGAGACGAAGATTAGGCCCGCTGCTCGCACCGCCTGGCTGTATGTCGGCGGTGGGGATGGGGCGTTGGGGGTTCGGATGATGTCTCTTGCCATGGGCCAACCGCCCTAGTTGCCTTTTTCTTGTGCTTCAATTCGCTTTTTGAATTCATCAAGGTCCAGGCGCGTTTGACTACGAAGCGGCTGGTCCTTAGATACAGTCCAGAGTTCATTATCAGTTTGATCGCGTACTGAGAGAATTACGGGGGTAGGTGATATATCTATATCATTGCGTGGCGGCATGGGTCTGCCTTTGGTGTTTGCTGTGAAGCGAAGGACCAAATCGGCGTCCTTTGCGTCCTTCACGATTTTGAATCGCCCCCACTTAGTTAATGCATCGTAGGCTCGGTCTGAAATTTCGGGGTGGCCCGTTTGATTGTCAATGTAGACGGTTTTTGCAGCTATCACGCTGGCCGGGAGCGGAGCATATTTATCCTTCGCATGAATCGGCGACACGGCGAGAACCAGGGCAAGTGCTACTGTGCTTGCTGCTTTCATGCGATCTCTCCTTAGAGAACTATAGTCCACAGATTTGTGGAGCACACTCATAGTTGCGGATGACTTTATCGGCTTTCGCCAGAGCTTCGGCTCGCATCTCTGCGACTGAAGGTGATGAAGTGGAGTCGTCCTGTGTTCTGGCGTCGTTCTAAGCCTAGGGGCATGGTTGGATTTTATCGGCTGGGGAGGGAAAGCGGTTCGTGCTTTCGCACGAATGCCCACTCATGCGGTGAGACTGCATGAATGGGCGTCCGAATAATGATTGATGTTATTGGTTGTTGGTTCGGGCTTACTTCACACGGCGTCGCACGATGCCTGCTACCCCAAGTAGCCCACTTCCTAGCAGAACGAAACTCGATGGCTCCGGAGCTATGTTTACGGCATCTTGAGTGATCGTAAAGGTGCCACCATTAGGATTCAGGTCCTGAACTGCAAGATAGATGTCGACCTCGTCCAGGCCGCCGGTCTTGTAAGGTAACGAGACATCAGCGTAGTTGCTGCCGCTGCTTGCTGTCAGATCCTGAACGAAAGAGTAGCAGTTGTTCCCAGGGTTTGGATTATCTGCGGGGCACGAGGAGAGGCCAGAGGTTGGAGGTATCCCAATATCGGGAATGCCTTGCGGTGCCCCAGCGAGATACAACGACGCTCCCGTGATTCCCAACTTCAGATCGAGGCCCTGAGGTGGCGCCATGTATCGGATGATCAGACGGTCGCCCGGACCAGTGGATGCGTAGTCGAAGTCGAAGTCCGACCCGTAGGTGAAGGTGATGCTTGATGTGCTGACATCCTCAAAGGGCACGACGGAGATGATCGAAGCACCAACGATGCAGGGGCTTACTCCACCACAGCCCCCTTGGTTCCAGTTCGTGAAATCTACCAGACCGTTGGTCACCGGTCCGACTTGCGCGAGGTTGGGCCTTGAGCTCGTCGCGGAGACAATGTCTGCTTTACAAGAAGTACTTATCAGTAAGGTGAAACCCAGACAGAAAAGTGCTTGCAACGATCTTTTTGTAGTGATCATCTAGTACTCCGAATTTTGAGATTGCTGCGGCACAGTTCTTCGGAATGGAGAAGTGGCGGAGCAGAGTCGCGTCTATGCAATCCGACAGCCAAATGGCTTACGCAAAAAGCCAGGGATTACGGAAGAGTCTCGCGTTTTCGAATTGGCTGGTGCATAAACTTGCGGCCTATATAGGCGAACAGATTGCCCTTTCGATGAATAGGGCGAGAATGGTGATGCGAAGTATAGCGATTATTCGGAGTGGGTGAGGAGTTGAGATCGTTCCCGGAGGCTTGCGGTCCATTGGGACTCGATTTCGATGGGGCTGGTTTCGCCCGTGGCGTAATGGTTGAAGCTGCTCCAGCGGTAGTCTTCGGGTTTCGTGACAAGGCCGCGGGTAACCGGGTTGCGATGGATGTAGCGGATTTTTTCGATGCGCTTTTCTCCGGAATGTACGTTGAAGTCGTAGTAACGGCGCTGCCAGAATTGCTTCTGGTCGGACGATTTGAGTTCGCGTGAGGTGAGTTGCTTGAAGATTTGAAGGAAGGTGGCGAGGGTGCCGGTTGATGGTTCGTCGGTGAGGAGATGGATGTGCTCGGGCATGAAGACGTAGGCGGCGATGCAAAGGCCCTGTTGCCTTCGGACTTGTTCGAGGATGGGGTGGAGAGTGTCTTTCGCGTGTTCCGTCGCGAGGAAGGGTTGACGGCGGTAACAACTGAAGGTGATGAAGTGGAAGTTTTTGGTTTGTTGGAAACGTTTTAGGCCGGTGGGCATGGCTGTGAGGACAGTTTACATCCCACCCTTCGCAAGAGCGCGAAGGATGGGGCACCCGAGCTTTTGTGATTGGTTTGGAAGTGAAGGGTGGGCCACCCGCCGACTGAAGGTGATGAAGTGGAGTCGTCCTGTGTTCTGACGCCGTTCTAAGCCTAAGGGCATGGATGGATTTTATCGGCTGGGGAGGGAAGGCGGTTCGTGCTTTCGCACGATCGCTCGATGAGACCGCATGAATGGGGCAACCAAGGTGGTGGTTGGTTTTGTGTATGAGCCACCCGCCCGGTGAAACAGGAAAGTTCAGGGTCAGCCCGATTTTTGTCTATTTAACCTTGAGTAAACTTTGAGTGATTTCTTGAGATAATTCATCCTTCTTGCGCCGTTGTGTCCTCTTGCCTTGCCACCATCGGCGGTGTGGGTTGAATGAATCAAAGTAATCATGAATCCGGCAACGTATCTCTTGAACCTCCTCCTCTATTTGTGTGATGCCACAACCTTTTAGATACAACTGGTGGTTGATCTGGTTGTGAATATCAACCCAGCTAAAAGACTCTACTAGAGGCTCACAAATACCCTGTGCAAGGTCATCCGAATACTTCCTTAGCACTTCCATTCTGGTACCCAGGAGTACGCGGATGCGATTTTCCAAAAGATCGACCACCGCGGTACGGACCTCCTCGGGGATGAAGGGATCTGAAATGACTGGGCCCAACATGCGTTGCAGACGTTTCTCGTCCTCAGCTTGAGGGATATGAAAGAAATAATACTTTCCAGATGAGAGAATCTGCTCTTTGTGCTCTTCAAAATGCTGGTTGATGAAGTTGATAGCATGTGTGACATAGTCTTTGCCCGCCCAGTAGAACTCCGACGACGGATCAAATTCGCAGTAAAGCTCATCAGAGAGCTTTTGCAGACGGTCCATCACACGCTTTTGGTATTCGGTGTTGACGCTATTCAGTAGACCTCGTTTAGCGGCGCGGTACGTCAACAGAGCTGTGATCGAGCCGATGAAATAAAAGCTTATCTGGGTGAGTCTCAGGGTATCGCCAAGGGTATCTGGCACTGGCGCCGTCGGCATGTGGTCTCCCTAAAGAAATGAAATCTGGTTCCTCAATAATTACAAGATACGGAACCGCGATTAATTAGTTGGTGTTGGAATAGATCCATTCGTCGAGATATTCAAAATAGCTGTATCGGATACGGGCCGACATGTGTCTTTGAGATTAGAATTTTGTCCTTAGTTCCGATAAATAATGGGGGCCTTAAGGTGGAGCGTCGAACCGAAGGCGATTAATGAAAAGCCAACAGTTCTGACGGCAGCCCTACTTCCCGCCTACTCTACTGTGACGCTTTTCGCCAAGTTTCTGGGTTGGTCTACGTCGCAGCCTCGGCGGACGGCTATGTGGTAGGCGAGGAGTTGGAGGGGGACTACT